>JACZKR010000418.1 GCA_014859945.1 Paracoccaceae bacterium
GCCCGAAGGCCACGCGCTGCCCCCCACCGCCCATATGGCCTATGTGGAGATGCCGGTGACGCTGACCGAACCCCTTGGCACCGAGACGCTGCTGTTTGCCGCCCTTGCCGGGACCGAGGTTCAGGCCAAGATGCTGAACCCCCGCCCGGTGCGGATGGGGGAACGGCTGCGCTTCGGCATCGCGCTGGACCGGTGCCACCTGTTCGACGCCGCCAGCGGCGCCAGTCTGCGGGGCTGACATGGCGCGCGTGACCCGGGCCGAGGCCTTCCTTGTCGATCTGGTGCCGAAGGTGAAGCGCACCGATGCGATTCAAAGCTTCAAGTCGCAGGAGACGATTTTCGTCCGCCTGACCGATGCCGATGGCGCCGGGGGGATGGGCTATGCCTACACCATCGGCGACGGCGGGCCTTCGGTGCTGGCGCTGCTGCGCCACACGCTGCTGCCCCGGCTGATGGGGCAGGAGGCAGAGGCGATCGAGGCGGTCTGGCGCGACCTTCTGTTCTGCTCGCATGCGACAGCGGTCGGTCCGGTCATGTCGCTGGCGCTGGCCGCCATCGACACCGCGCTGTGGGATATGCGGGGGGTGAAGACCGGCCTGCCGCTGCATCTTCTGGCGGGCGGGGCGAAGGCAAAGGTGCCGATGTATTCGACCGAGGGCGGCTGGCTGCATCTGGAACCGGCGGCGCTGGTCGAGGATGCGCTGGCCATGCGCGAGGCAGGGTTCCGTGGCTCGAAGATCAAGATCGGCAAGCCCACGGTCGCCGGTGATGCCGCGCGGCTTGAGGCGGTGCGCGCCGCGCTGGGCGATGACTATGAGATCATGACAGACGCCAACCAATCGATGACCGCGCCCGAAGCCGCCCGGCGCCTGCCGCTTCTGGAGCGGCTTAACATCGCGTGGTTTGAGGAACCCCTTCCCGCCGATGACATCGCGGGCCATGCCCGGCTGGCGCGGCAGTCGCGGGTGCCGGTGGCGGTGGGGGAAAGCCTTTATTCCCCCGGCCAGTTCGCCGACTACATCGCGGCGGGGGCCTGCGGCATCGTGCAGGCCGATGTGGCCCGGGTGGGCGGCATCACCCCCTGGCTGAAGGTCGCCCATCTGGCCGAGGCGCATAACCTGATGATCTGCCCGCATTTCCTGATGGAACTGCATGTCAGTCTGGTCTGCGCCGTGCCGAATGCGCCCTGGCTGGAGTATATTCCCCAACTGGATGACATCGCCGCCCCCATGGCGCGCGAAGGCGGGTTGGCGGTGGCGCCCGATGCGCCCGGGCTGGGCATCGTCTGGGACATGGCGGCCATCGCGGCGCGGCGGGCGGAAGGTTCATGGTTCGAGGTGACGGCATGAAACGCTACGGATCGGTTCTGGGACTGAGCGAAGAGGGCAAGGCCGAATACAAGGCGCTGCATGCCGCTGTCTGGCCGGCCGTGCTGGCGAAGATCAGCGACTGCCACATCCGCAACTATTCGATCTTCCTGAAGGAACCGGAAAACCTGCTGTTTTCCTATTTCGAATACCACGGCAGCGATTTCGCCGCCGACATGGCCCGCATGGCCGCCGACCCCGAGACGCAAAGGTGGTGGGCGGTGAACATGCCGCTGCAACGCCCGCTGGACAGCCGGAAGGACGGCGAATGGTGGGCGGATATGGAGGAGATATTCCACCATGACTGAGCTTGCCCAGACCATCGCGCCCCCGTCGCGCAGCCTGCCCATCGTGATCTTCGGCGCGGGGTCCATCGTGTCGGATGCCCATCTGCCGGCCTATGCCCGGGCGGGCTTTGCCGTGGCGGGCATCTATGACCCCGATCAGGAAAAGGCCGCCGCGCTTGCCGCCACTCACGGAACGCGGGCCTTCGCCTCGCTCGCCGAGGCGGTGGCGGGGGGGACGGGGGTTGTCTATGACCTTGCCGTCCCCCCCGCCGCAATTCCGGGCATCCTGCGCGCCCTGCCCGAAGGGGCGGTAGCACTGATCCAGAAGCCGATGGGATCAGACCTTGCGGCGGCAGACCAGATCATCGGCATCCTGCGCGCGCGGGGCATCCGGGCGGCGGTGAATTTTCAGCTGCGCTTTGCGCCGATGGCGCTGGCGCTGAAGGACGCGGTTGCGCAGGGGATGCTGGGCGAGGTGGTCGATTTCGACGCCTGGTTGGCGCTGGATACGCCCTGGCACCTGTGGGCCTTTCTGGCTGACCTGCCGCGCGTGGAAATCCTTCTGCACTCGATCCACTACCTTGATTTCGTGCGCGACATCCTTGGCAATCCGCAGGGGGTGCATGCGAAAACCATGGGCCATCCGTCCTCGACCGTGTCGAACACCCGCACGGCGATGATCCTGGACTATGGCCCCCGCATCCGCGCCAGCCTGTCCATCAACCACAACCACGCCTTCGGGCGGAAGTTCCAGGCCTGTGAGTTCCGCATCTGCGGCACCAAAGGCGCGGCCTACATGAAGCTGGGCGTCAATCTGGATTACCCCAAGGGCGAGCCGGATGAACTGTGGCTGAACACAGGCGGCGACTGGCGGCAGGTGCCGCTGACGGGAAACTGGTTCATCGAGGCCTTCGTCGGCCGCATCACCCAGGTCATGCGCTTTGCCGTGGGCGAGGATGCCGAACTTCAGGGCAGCGCCGAGGATGCCTGGCACACCATGGCCCTTGTCGAAGCGGCCTATGAAAGCAGCGCCGCCCCGGCCCATCCGATCAGGAAGACCCCCGATGCTTGAGCAGGTGAAATACTACGAAGACTATGAAATCGGCGAGGCGCGCGACACCGTCGGCCGCACCATCACGGAAACCGATTTCGTTGTCCATGCCGGCCATTCGGGCGATTTCTTCCCCCATCACCTGGACGCCGAATTCTGCAAGACCCTGCCTTTCGGTCAGCGCATCGCCCATGGCACCATGGTCTTCACCATCGGCGTCGGCCTGACAGCCACCATCATCAACCCCGTGGCCTTCAGCTATGGCTATGACCGCATGCGTTTTGTGAAGCCGGTCTTCATCGGCGACACGATCCGCAGCCGCGTGGAAATCATCGCCAAGGAACCGATGGACAAGCGCCCCGGCTATGGCCGGGTGACCGAACGGCTGACGGTAACCAAACAGACCGGCGAAACCGCGCTGGTCGCCGATCACATCTACATGGTGGAGTGCCGGAGATGACGGGACCGTTCCTTCTGTTGTCGGACAAGGACAACGTGCTGGTGGCTCGCGCCAACGCGCCCGAGGGGCTGGAGGTCACGCTGGAAGGCGGGCCGGTGCGGCTGTTGCGGCCCATCCCCATGGCCCACAAGATCGCCCGCCACGCCATCGCGGCGGGTGAGACGATCCGCAAATACGGCATGCCCATCGGCATTGCGACCGCCGATATCGCGGCCGGCGACCATGTGCATGTTCACAACATCCGCTCGGCCTATACTGCGACCCATGCGTTGCAGGATGCCGACGGCATTTCGGCGGGGGTATCGCTATGAGCGGAATTCAGGGCTGGCTGCGCAAGGACGGCCGCAAAGGTATCCGCAACACCCTTGTCGTGGCCTATCTGGTGGAATGCGCGCATTTCGTGGCGGCCGAAATCGTCCAGCGCTTCCGCAACACGCCCCATGAAGGCGCGGTGCAGCTGATCGGCTTTCCGGGCTGTTTCCCGAATGAATACGCCGCCCGGATGATGGAGCGGCTTTGCACCCACCCGAACGTGGGGGCGGTGCTGTTCGTCAGCCTTGGCTGCGAAAGCTTTGACAAGGTGCGCGCGGCAAATGCGGTCGATGCCTCGGGGCGGCCGGTGAAGACGCTGGTCATCCAGAAGGCCGGCGGCACGAAATCGACCATTCAGGCCGGCGCCGACTGGATCACCCAGACACTGGCGCAGATTGCCGAAGGTCCGCGCGCCGCGATGGGGGTGGATGAGCTGATCATCGGCACGGTCTGCGGCGGGTCCGACGGCACCAGCGGCATTTCCGGCAACCCGGCGGCGGGCAAGGCCTTTGACCTCTTGGTGGGCGAAGGGGCCGCCTGCATATTCGAGGAAACCGGCGAGCTGATCGGCTGCGAAGAGATCATGGCCGAACGCGCCGTCACCACCGAACTGGGCCAGCTTCTGCGCGAAAGCGTGCAGAAGGCGGAACGCTATTATGCCACTCTGGGCTACGGCAGCTTTGCGGCGGGCAACGCCGCGGGCGGGCTTTCGACCATCGAGGAGAAATCGCTGGGCGCCTATGTGAAATCCGGCGACAGCCCGATTTCCGGCCTGATCAAGCCGGGCGACGTGCCGCCCAAAGGCGGGCTGTACCTGATGGATGTGGTGCCCGATGGCGAGGTGCGTTTTGGCTTCCCGAACATCTCGGACAATGCCGAAATCGTCGAGATGATCGCCTCGGGTGCGCATCTGAGCCTGTTCGTCACCGGGCGCGGCTCGGTCGTGGGCAGCGCGATTTCGCCGGTCATCAAGATCTGCGCCAACCCCGACACGTTCCGCGCCCTGGCCGAAGACATGGACGTGAACGCGGGTGACATCATCGAAGGCAACCGCTCCATCGCCGAGGTCGGCCGGGAAATCCGCGATCTGGTGGTTGCGGTGGCGGCCGGAAAGCAGACAAAATCCGAAGAGCTTGGCCATCGGGAATTCATCCTGACCTACAAGAGCTTTGAACCCATCGGCCCGGCCTGCCTGCCGGGCGCCGCATAAGGAAGACGTGATGGAACGACTGACGGGCAAGACGGCGGTGGTCACCGCCGCGGGGCAGGGCATCGGCCGCGCCTCGGCCGAACGCATGGCGCGCGAGGGCGCGCGCGTCATCGCGACCGATGTGAACCCCGCGCTGGTGGCCGAACTCGCGCAGGTGCCGGGGATCGAGGCGCGCGTCCTGAACGTGCTGGACCCGGCGGCGATCACCGCGCTGGCTGATGCGGTCGGGCCGGTGGACATTCTCTTCAACTGCGCGGGCGTCGTGCATAACGGCACCGTTCTGGAAGCGACCGAGGCCGAGTGGGATTTCGCCTTCGACCTGAACGCCAAGGCGCAGTTCCGCATGATCCGCGCCTTCCTGCCGGGGATGCTGGCGAAGGGCAAAGGCTCGATCATCAACATGTCCTCGGTCGCGGGGCCAAAGAAGGGGCCGGTCAACCGCGCGGTCTATTCGGCGTCGAAATCGGCGGTCGTCGGGCTGACCCGCGCCGTGGCGGCGGATTATGTGACGCAAGGTATCCGCTGCAATTCGATCTGCCCCGGCACGGTGGACAGCCCCAGCCTGCATGAGCGGCTGAAGGCGACGGGCGATTACGAAGGTGCGCTGAAGGCCTTCATCGCCCGGCAGGCCATGGGGCGGCTGGGCACCGCGGACGAGATTGCGGCGCTGGTCTGCTATCTGGCGTCGGACGAGTCGGGCTTCACCACCGGCACGGAACATGTGATTGACGGTGGCTGGACCACCTGAGGAGGAATGCGATGAAACTTGTCCGTTACGGAGAGCGCGGGGCGGAAAAGCCCGGGCTGATCGACGCCGAAGGCCGCCTGCGCGACCTGTCGGCCCATGTCGCCGATATCGCCGGTCCGGTGCTGGCCGATCTTGAGGCGCTGCGCGCCATCGACCCGGCCAGCCTGCCGCTGGTGGAAGGCAATCCGCGCTATGGCGCCTGTGTGGGCGGGATCGGCAAGTTCATCTGCATCGGCCTGAACTATTCCGACCACGCCGCCGAAAGCGGAATGGCCGTTCCGCCCGAGCCGGTGATCTTTGCCAAATACACCTCGGCCGTCTGCGGCCCGAACGATGACATCATCATCCCGCGCGGGGCGGAAAAGACCGACTGGGAGGTGGAACTGGCCTTCGTCATCGGCAAGCCCGGCAAGTATATCGCTGAGGCCGATGCGATGGACCATGTCGCGGGCTTCTTCGTCTGCAACGATGTCTCGGAACGGTCGTTTCAGGCCGAACGCGCGGGCCAGTGGTCAAAGGGCAAATCCTCGGACAACTTCGGCCCGATCGGGCCCTGGCTGGTGACGCGCGACGAGGTGGCCGACCCCAACAACCTGCACATGTGGCTGAAGGTGAACGGCCAGCAGATGCAGAATGGATCGACCGCGACGATGGTCTATCAGGTGCCCTTCCTGGTCAGCTACCTGTCGCAGTTCTTCACGTTGCATCCGGGCGATGTGGTGTCCACCGGAACGCCGCCCGGCGTGGGCCTGGGCATGAAGCCGCCGCGCTATCTGAAGGCGGGCGATGTGGTGGAGCTGGGGATCGAGGGGCTGGGCACCCAGCGGCAGGTCTGCGTGGCCGATACCTGAGGCATCGGCGGGGCGCTGCGGCGCCCCGTTTGCCTTCAGATCGAAAACGACGTGCCGCAGCCGCATGAGGCGGTGGCATTGGGGTTTTCCACCACGAAACGCGCGCCGATCAGTTCCTCGGTAAAGTCGATGGTGGCATTGGCCAGAAACGGCAGGCTGACGCTGTCCACCAGCACCTTCTGGCCGTCCTTCTCCAGCACCAGATCATCGGGAGCGGCTTCGTCCAGCCGGATGTCATACTGGAACCCCGAACAGCCGCCGCCCGAGACACCCACGCGCAGGGGTTTCATCTGACCGGTCAGTTCGGCAATCTCGGCCAGCCGGGCAAAGGCCCGGTCGGTTACGCGGGGGGGAAGCGTCAGGTCCATGGGGCACCATCCTTCATCTGCGATACAAGATAGGAAAGGCCGCGCGCCGGGGCAAGGCGGTGCCGGGCGGGCCTTGTGGAAACGCCCACAATCGAACCCGCCCGGGAGCAAAGCGCGAAGCGCGCCCGGGCAATGCCCGACCGCCCCCTCGGGCGGGCATTCCGTGCCGGCTCAAGACGCGCGGCGTCGGCAGGTCCTGCACTATAAACCAAGGGGCTCAGGCGTCAGTTGCCCACCCGGCGGCCGGGCATCGCCCTGCCACGGCG
>JACZKR010000419.1 GCA_014859945.1 Paracoccaceae bacterium
CGGCGGCCATCTGCGGCGCAAGCCGGTCTGCGCCGCCCAGCAGCGCCGCCCCCGCCTCTCCCAACCGGCGCAGCATCCACGGACCCAGAAGCAGCACGGTCAGGAGCATGCCACCCTGCGCCGCCGCCGTGGTCAGATCGGCCGAACGCGGCACCTCACCCTTGCGCCGCGCCTCATCAAGCTTGCGCTGCGAGGGGTCGTGTTCCTTCTCGGCCGCGTCGTCCTGACCGCTCATCGCGGCACCGCGAAGGGCGCGTCGAGGAAAGCCTCAAGCGCCGCCTGCCAGACCGGCAGCAGCAGCGGCGTCATCAGCGCCAGAAGGATCAGCCCCCCCGCCGACAGTGCCGGCGCGCCGACAAAGGACACCATCAGCGACGGCATGGCGCGGTTGATGAAGCCCAGCGCCAGATTGTAGATCAGGGCGGCGATGGTGAAGGGCGCGGCCAGGGTGAAGGCCAGCGCGAAGGCACGCGACACCTGCGCCAGCCCCCATTGCGCGACATCGGCGGACGAAGGCAATGCGCCCGCCGGCAGCACGTCATAAGACAGGATCAGCGCCTCGGCCACGCGGATGTGCAACCCCGCCGCCACGGCCAGCGCCAGCCCCGCCATGGTCAGCAGATGCCCGACCGCCGGCTGCGGTTCCCCCGCGCCGCCGAATATCTGCGCCAGCGAGGTCGCCTGCGCAATCATCGTGCCGGCCATCTGCAGCGCCAGAACCAGCAGCCGCAGCCCCGCGCCCAGCAGCAGGCCCGAAGCGACCTCGATCAGGAAGGGGGCCGCCGCGGTGGTCCGGGGCAGCGCCTCCCAGACGGCGGGGGCGACGATGGCGGTAAAGGCCAGAGCCAGGATCAGGCGCAGGCGCTGCGGCACGGCCTGTTCGCCGAAGGCCGGCAACAGCGCCAGCGCCGCCCCCACCCGCAGGAAGACCAGAAGCGCCGGCAGCAGCGCCCCGGCCGTGCTGCCCGTCAGCGCCTCCAGTCGGGCGATCAGATCGGTCATGGCGGCACCACGCCGATCATCGCCGGCCGCGCCTCCAACCCGATTTCCTCATAGGAGAGGACCGGCGCCGTCAGCCCCTTGGCGCCCAGAACGGTGCGCAGGAAGCGCCGCCGCAGGGTCGAGGTGACCAGCGCCGGAAAGGTGCCGGACTCGGCCGCGCGGTTCAGCCGGTCGGCCAGCGCATTGGCCAGCCGGCCGAACTGATCGGGCGGAAGGGCCACGTCGCGCGCGCCGCGTTCGCCGTCGACCTGGTACAGCGTGAAGGTCTTTTCCCATTCCGGGGCCAGCTGGATCAGCGGAATCGTGCCGTCGTCGCGCTTCAGTTCGGCCACCAGCTGAAACCCCAGCCGGTGGCGCACATGTTCGCAGACCGCCTCGGCCATGCCCAGGCTGCGCCCCTCGGCAATCGCCTCAAGGATCAGCGGCAGGTTGCGGACCGACACCCGCTCTTCCAGCAAGAGCCGCAGCACCGACAGCAGCAGGTCCACCGGCACTTTCTCGGGGATCAGCTCATCCAGCAGGCGCTTGTTCGCCTCGGCCCGGTCAGGATCGGAGACGGCGACGAATTCATCCAGCAGGCGCCGCAACCCGCGCAGGCTGAGAAGGCGCGAGAGATTGCCGCGGATCACCTCCAGCAGGTGGGTGGCCAGCACCTCGGGCGGCAGGACCACGGTCAGGCCCGCAAGCGCCGCCCGCTCCTGATCCTCGGCCCGGATCCAGCGGGCGGGGGCGCCATAGACCGGCTCTTTCACATCCTCACCCGGCGGCGGCTCGATCCCGTCCGACATCAGGCACAGCGCGCGGTCGGGCATCAGCCGGTCGCGCACCCGTTCAACCCCCTGAATGCGGATGCGGTAGGCGCCGGGGGGCAAGGCGGCCTCATCGGTCAGGCGAATCTCGGGCAGGATCAGCCCATAGGCCGCGGCCACATGGGTGCGCATGTTGGCGATGCGCGCCTCAAGCCCCGTGGCAGGGTCAAGCGCCATCGCCACCAGGTTCGGCGCGAATTCGATGTGAATCTCATCAAAATCAAGCACATCGCCGATGGGTTTCCTGCGGGGCGGATCGGCCGGGGCGTCCGCAGGTGCGTCGGTCTTGCGGGCCTGCCGCGCCCCGTGCCAGCTGGCCGCGCCCAGCGCTGCGGCGCCGGCCACGAATGGCAGAAAGGGCATGCCCGGCACCAGCGCGAACAGCGCCATCAGCACCGCCACCGTGCCCAGCGCGCCCGGATAGCGGCCAAGCTGGGCAAAGAACGACACGTCCGCCGCCCCGGTGACACCGCCCCGCGACAGCAGCAGCGCCGCCGCGACCGAGATGATCACCGCCGGAATCTGGCTGACCAGCCCGTCGCCGACCGTCAGGATCGCATAGGTTTCAAAGGCGCGGCCCAGGTCCATGTCATGGAAGGCCACCCCCATGATCAGACCCATCACGATGTTCAGCGCCGTGATCAGCAGGCCCGCCACCGCATCGCCCTTGACGAATTTCGACGCCCCGTCGAGCGAGCCGAAGAAGGTCGTCTCGGCCAGTTCGCGTTCGCGCCGGGCCTTGGCTTCGGCATGGCTGATGGCGCCGGCCGACATGTCGGCGTCGATCGCCAGTTGCTTGCCCGGCATGCCGTCCAGCGCGAAACGCGCCCCCACCTCGGCCATGCGGCCCGCGCCCTTGGTGATGACCACGAAGTTCACGATCATCAGCACGAAGAAAATCACTACGCCCAGCAACAGGTTGCCGCCCATGATGAAGCTGGCGAACCCCTCGATCACATGGCCGGCGGCGTCGGTTCCGGTATGGCCCTGACCGATGATCAGCTTGGTGGACGACACGTTCAGCGACAGCCGCAGCATCAGAGAGGCCAGAAGGATCGTCGGGAAGGCCGAGAAATCCAGCGGCCGTTCGATGAACAGCGTGACCGTCAGCATCAGGATCGCCAGCGCGAAGGACAGCGCAAGGCCAAGGTCCAGAATCCACGCCGGCACCGGCAGGACCATCATCACGATGACGGCCATCAGGGCCAGCGCCAGAAGGATGGTCGGGCGGAAGATCTGCTGAAGCGGCGGCAACGTCATGACCCCGCTCCGATCAGCGGACCGTTGCCCGCGCCGCCGGGGACCAGCGAGCCTTTGGTGCCCGCGCCGCCCGGCCGCAGCAGCGGAAAGAGGTTCGCCCCCCGTGTGGCGGGTGCCGGGGGGG
>JACZKR010000055.1 GCA_014859945.1 Paracoccaceae bacterium
CCCTTGGTGGGAAGGGGGTGCGGGCGGCTGGTATGTGGGACTTTGCGAACAGTCGTCACCATAGTATCATTCGATATCGAAGAGGCTATCTCGCGCACGGGAAGGGCAGCCATTGATTTGCGTTTTTTGCCTTTGCGAGAAGGAAGGTCAGCGATCAGTTGAACATATCATTCCAGAGTCCCTCGGAGGAGGTGACTGGGCAGTCTTGCCACCTGAAACAGTTTGCGATCTCTGCAATCAATATTTCGGCGCAAAAGTTGAGAGCGAGGTCCTTCAGGACTATCCTCTCAATGTTCTGAGACTCTTTTCCGGTGTGCGCACAAAGAAGAAGAAGTGGGCAATTATCGACCACCCGATCGGGAAACTAAGCGCTTCCCCTTATGATCGCGTTATCGGCCTTGAGCCAAGCAGTGAAGATATTGAATATCAATTACTTACTGGAAATCGTACCCAGTTCAGGATTATTGCGGAGACCAAAAATCCGCTTCTGTTGTGCAGATTTCTTCTAAAGGTTGCGTTGGAATGCGTTGCCCGTGACTGTGTTCTTAATGCCATGAAGGTCAGGTATGCGGAGGCGCGGAGATTTGCACGCAGTCCTCAAAGAGGAGACAGCTGGTGGTTTATGTATCGCTTTGATCCCTCTGCGGACGGCAGGCAGAACAAAGAAGTCCAAGCAGAGATCGTAGAGATCGAAGATGCTGAATTGGGTCTTATCTCCATTTATGGCTGCAAATTCCTTGTGCCATTGCATCGCAGAATTGTCTATGAAGCGTCAGACCTGCAGGAGCCAGAGTATCGATACTTCGCGGTTAATCAGTAGGAGAGTTGATTTTCGCTGACTCGATTGTTCGCAAAGGGCTCAGAGCGTAGGTCTGCCCCTCACCCATTGGATTGCCGCTCCCCCCTCACCTCGGCTTCGACCCACCGACGCTGCAGACCTTCCGGATGATCCTAGCGATTTACATCTGACGGCGGAGCGGCCGGCCGCTGAAAGGGGGGGAGGGGGCATAAGCGGCCGGCTGAGGCCTGGGCCATGGTTGCGGGCCGCCGTCTGCCGCCTTATGTTGGGTCCATGATGTTCATGTCCACATTCTTCCCGCTGATCTGAACGGCGCTGCCGTGGGGCGCTTCTGCGCCGTCAGATCAACACAAGGCGCCGCCGATGCGGGCGCCCGTTGGAGAATGGATATGCCAAATTCCGCACAAGCAGGCCTGACCGACGGCCAGATCAACCAGTTCATCGAAGACGGCTATGTCAGGCTGGACCGGGCCTTTCCGGCCGATCTTGCACGGCGCTGCACGGATGAGCTTTGGGCCGCGACGGGTCTTTCGCCCGATGAACCGCAGCACTGGACCCGCCCCGTCATTCGGATCGCGTCCAAGTCCACACCGGCGTTCGTCGAGGCCGCCAATACGCCGCAACTGCACCGGGCCTATGATCAACTGGCCGGTCCCGGGCGCTGGATCGCGCCGCAGGGATTGGGAACTTTCCCGATCCGTTTTCCCTCGCCGGACGCCCCCGGGGATGATGGCTGGCATGTGGACATGAGTTTCGGCGACAGCGCCGATTTCATGGAATTGCGGGCCAATGTGAAAAGCAGCGGCCGGGCGTTGCTGATGCTCTTCCTGTTCTCGGATGTCGGCCCCGGGGATGCCCCAACCCGGATCAGGAAGGGCTCGCACGCGGCGATCGCACGCGAGTTGCTGCCTTATGGTGAAGCGGGTGCGAGCTTGCGGCAGCTTTCGGCCGCGGGCTTTGCGTCGACCGCCGGCTGCGCGGAAACCCTGGCGACGGGGGCTGCGGGGACGGTCTATCTTTGCCACCCGTTCCTGGTGCATGCGGCCCAGCCCCACCGGGGGGAACGGCCGCGGTTCATGGCCCAGCCGCCGCTGATGCCGAAGGGTGAGTTTGACCCGGCACTGCCCCCGTCGCCGGTTCAGATCGCCATCCGTAAAGCCTGCGGGTTGGTGTTCTGATCGCGGCAGACTTCCCGGGGCCGCGTGACGGCCCCGGGGATCGCGGGAAGGTGCGCCAAAGGCCCCTCACCCCCCGAAATGCCGCTCTCCCCGAGCCTCCGCCAGGTCCATCTGCCGCTGCCGTTCCCTGAACCGCGCGCGGTCGGCGTCGGAGTATTCCCCGAGGCAATGGTGGCAGGCGGCGCCGCGTTCGTATTCTGGGCGTTCCTTGTCGGCTGGTGACAGGGGCCGCCGGCAGGCGTGGCAGGTGTCGTAGGCGCCGGGGTGCAGGCCGTGGCCGACCGACACCCTTCCGTCGAAGACATAGCATTCGCCGTCCCACAGGCTTTCACCGGCCGGCACGTCTTCAAGGTATTGCAGGATGCCGCCCTTCAGGTGGAAGACCTCGTTCACGCCCTGACCCAGAAGATAGTTCGTCGATTTCTCGCAGCGGATGCCGCCGGTGCAGAACATGGCGATGCGCTTGCCGGCAAAGCGGGCGCGGTTCTCTTCCCACCATTGCGGAAACTCGCGGAAGCTGCGGGTGCCCGGGTCCACCGCGCCGCGGAAGGTGCCGATGGCGACCTCGTAGTCGTTGCGGGTGTCGATCACCGCCACGTCGGGCGCGCTGATCAGGGCGTTCCAGTCCGCGGGGGCGACATAGCTGCCGGTGCGGGCGGTGGGATCGACGTCGGGCTGACCCATGGTCACGATCTCGGCCTTGAGTTTTACCTTCATGCGGCCGAAGGGCATGGCTTCGGCTTCGGCCTCTTTCCACTCCAGCCCCGCGCAGCCGGGCAGGGCGCGCAGGTCGGCCAGCACCGCGTCGATGCCGTCGCGCGGGCCGGCGATGGTGCCGTTCACCCCTTCGCGGGCCAGCAGCAGCGTGCCCTTCACCCCCTGCGCCTGACACAGCGCCAGAAGCGGCGGGCGCAGGGCGGCGGGGTTGTCGAAGCGGGTGAAATGGTAAAGCGCGGCGATGGTCAGCATGGGGCGGGGATAGGATCGGCCGCCCCGCCGCGCAAGAGGGCAAGCGCGCGGTCTTCGGCCGCATAGTCGAACGGGTCATGCGGGTAGCGGGCAAAGGCGGGAAAGGCGCTGCGCCAGTCGCCGGCCTGCGCGGCCAGCCAGCGCAGATAGGGGGCAAGCGTGGCGGCGTCATAGCGGTCGGGCTGCCAGCCCAGGGCCCGGGCCCGCGCGGTACTGACGCGGATGGGCTTCGGCGCAGACCAGGGGGTGTGGCCGACATGGGCAAGGTCTTCGGGCAGGCCATCGGCCGGGATCAGCCGTAGGGGCCGTCCCATGGCGCCGGCGATGGTCGCGGCAATGCCGGCCACGCTGGGCGCCGTGGCATCGGCCACCAGAAGCGGGCCGTCGGCGCCCTGTTCCAGACACAGCGCCGCCAGCCGCGCCAGCCCGGTGGCCGAGGTGGTGTGGAAGATGCTTTCCCCGGCGGCGCGCAGCGGAACCTCGGCCCGCCCGTCCAGCAGCCGCTTCACCACCCACCATTCGCGGGGGTGGCGCGCGCCGATGCCCCAGATCGCGCAGGGCCGCAGCAGGGTGATGCCGGGGGCCTGCAACGCCTGCTCCATCCCCGCCTTGCCGGCCGAATAGCCGGGACCGGGGGGCAGGACGGGACTTTCCTCGGTCAGCGGATCGTCGAAATCGGGAAAGCCGCGCTCACCTGCGCTGTCCAGGCTGCGGCCCTGCGCATCGCAATTGACCGAAGCGGTTGACACCACGCACAGCCGCCCGAAGCGGTGGCGCTGGCCCATCAGCGCCGCGCCATCCCCGGCGGTCATGGCATTGGGGGTGAAGACGACGTCGAAGGGTCCGGTCCCTGCGAGCGTTTCGGCATCGCTGCCCGTTTGCGCCAAAGGCGTAACGCGGCCCGCCAGTTCCGCCGGCAGCGCCCGGCCGCCGCGCGTTGCCGCCGTCACCTGCCATCCGCGCGTGGCCAGTTCGGCGGCAACCGCCCGCCCCATCTGCCCGCCAGCCCCGAAGACGATCGCCCGCATCTGCCGCTTTCCGTTGACCCGCCCCGCCGGGCAGTCTTACCCATGGGGCAGCGGAAGAAAAGGAGACGGCCATGCGTCCGGCAAGCGAAGCCCTGATCGTGATCGACGTGCAGAACGATTTCTGCCCCGGCGGCGCCCTTGCCGTGGGCGGGGGGGACGAGATCATCGCCGAAATCAACGCGCTGATGGACCAGTTCGAAACCGTGGTGCTGACGCAGGACTGGCATCCGGCCGGACATACCTCATTCGCCGCGAACCACCCCGGCGCGGCGCCCTTCAGCCTGACCGAGATGCCCTATGGCCCGCAGGTGCTGTGGCCGGTGCATTGCGTGCAGGGCACCGGTGGCGCGGCCTTTCACCCCGCGCTGCGCACCGATCCGGCGCAGATGATCCTCCGCAAGGGCTTTCGCGCGGCGATCGACAGCTATTCGGCCTTCTTTGAAAATGACCGCACCACACCCACCGGGCTGGAAGGCTATCTGCGCACGCGCGGCGTGACCGCCGTCACGCTGGTGGGGCTGGCGACCGACTATTGCGTGGCCTATTCCGCCGCCGATGCCGCCCGGCTGGGCTTGGCCGCGACGATTCTGGAAAGCGCCTGCCGTGCCATCGACCTGAACGGATCGCTGGCCGAGGCGCGCAGCGCGACGGTTTCCGCTGGTGTTGTCTGGGGCTGAGGCTTACCAAGACTTAACCACTGCAACCTAGGGTTATCCCGTCTGCGGGCAGGAGTTTTCATGCGAGAGGCATCGGGCCGGGCAAGGGCGCAGTTCGACAGCCGCAACAGCCCCGAGGGGTTGTTCCGCCGCTATGCACGCGGGCGGGTGCGCGGCTTTCTGATGCGCCAGACGATGACCGGCATCGGCGCTGCGGTGCTGGCGATCTTTGGCGAGCCGTGGATCGGCGCGCTGGCCGTGGCGCTGGCGCTGTTCGGTGAGGCGGTCGATTGCCTGACGCTGGCCCATATTTTGCGCCAGCCCGCCATCACCCGGCGGGACCGGCGGCTGGCGGCGCTGACCGCGGGGTTTCAGGCGCTGACCATCTCGGCCTGCTGCACGCTGTGCTGGGTGGCCATCCACCTGATCGAGGCGCGGTTCTTTGCCGCCGTCTTCATCATGGGGGCGGCGATCAACGCCGGTCTGGTGCGGCGCCATTTCCCCGAAGGCGGCAAGCTGCGGCTGATGGTCTATGCGCTGGCCGGCACGCTGTTGTTCGCGGCCAGCCTGCCGGGGCTGGGGCGCGGGGAATCGGGGGCGTGGTTCCTGGCACTGGCCCTGCCGATCATGGGCTATATCGCCGGGCTGTTCATCCGCACCCAGGAACTGGGCAACGCCAAACGGCTGCGGTTCGAGGCGGCGCTTCTGGAAGAACAGGCGGCGCTGCAGGCCTCGCAGGTGGCGCTGGCAGATGAGGTGCAGCGCGCCGAACGGCTGGCGCTGGTGGCGCGGCGGGCGAATGACAGCGTGATCTTCACCACGCCCGAAGGGCTGATCGAATGGGTGAACGAGGCGTTCACCCGCATCACCGGCCACAAATTTGACGATGTGATCGGCCGCACCCCGTCTGAGGTGCTGAACAGCCACAGTACCTCACCCGAGGCGATGGAGGCGCTGCAGCGCGCCCAGGCCGAGGGGCGGCCCTGCGTGCTGGAGATTGAAAACGTCACCCGTGACGGCCGGCCGATCTGGATGGAAGTCTCGATGACGCCGGTGATGAAGCCCGACGGCACGCCCGATGTCTTCATCGCGGTTGAGCGTGACATCACCCAGACCAAGGCTCATGCCGCCGAACTGGCCGCCGCGCGCGAACAGGCCGAGGCGGCGGCGCAGGCCAAGGCGGTCTTTCTGGCGACGATGAGCCACGAAATCCGCACCCCCCTGAACGGGGTGATCGGCATGGCGGAACTGCTTGAGGAAACCCGGCTGGACCCCCAGCAACGCCAGTATGCCGCGACCATAGTGGAAAGCGGTCGGGCGCTTCTGACCATCATCAACGACGTGCTGGATCTGTCAAAGCTGCAGTCGGGCAAGGCCGATCTGCGGAGCGAGGCGTTTTCGGTGGCCGAATGCCTGTCGCGCGCGGCCGAACTGCTGGTGCCCACGGCCCGCAAGAAGGGCATCGCGCTGAACGTCGATGTCCCGGGCGAGGTGATGCGGCATACCGGCGATCCGGGCCGGCTGCGGCAGATCGTGCTGAACCTGATCGGCAATGCTGTGAAGTTCACCGGCGAGGGCCAGGTGGCGGTGACCATGGGCATCACCCCCGGCCGCCGGCGCGACACGATCCGCATCGCGGTGGCCGACACCGGCATCGGCATTGCGCCCGACCGCATCGGGCAGGTCTTCGACAGTTTCACCCAGGCCGACAACACCATCGGCCGGCAGTTCGGCGGCACCGGTCTGGGCCTGACCATCTCAAAGCTTCTGGCCCAGCAGATGGGCGGCGATATCGAGGTGTCGTCGGTTCTGGGGCAGGGCTCGGTCTTCACCGTGACCGTGCAACTGCCGCGCGCCGCCGAAGAGGTGGTGGCCGAGGCCACAAGTTCCGGCCCGCCGGTGCCGCGCACGCTGTTGCGCGTGCTGATCGCCGAAGACAACCGCACCAACATGCTGATCGCCCGCAAGCTCTTGGAGCGGGCGGTGGCCGGCCTGTCCGAGGCGGTGAATGGCCGCATCGCCACCGAGGTCTATCAGGCCGGGCCGCGCGATCTGGTGCTGATGGATGTCTCGATGCCCGAGATGGACGGGCTGACCGCCACCCGCGCCATCCGCGCGCACGAGGCGGCGGCCGGCCTGCCGCGCTGCCCGATCCACGCGCTGACCGCCTATGCCTCATCCGAGGAAGAGGCGGCCTGCCGCGATGCCGGCATGGACGGGGTGCTGACCAAGCCCCTGTCGCGCAACGAACTTTACGCGCTGGTTCAGAAGATTGCGGTCGATGCCGGCAAGATGGCGCCCGCCACCCCCTCACAGCCTTTTGACCTTTCCCCCGCGGATGACATAGACAGGGGCGGAAAGGGAGGAACGGCATGGTCGACATCGCCACGCGGGTCCACAATCACAACTGGAAGATCGACCCGATCGTCCGGTCGCTGATCGACGACGACTTCTACAAACTGCTGATGTGCCAGTCGGTCTTTCGCAACAAGCCCGACACCCCGGTGACGTTCAGCCTGATCAACCGCTCGTCCAAGGTGCGGCTGGCCGAACTGATCGACGAGGGCGAACTGCGTGAGCAGCTGGACCATGTGCGCAGCCTGTCCCTGTCGCGCGGCGAAAGCACCTGGCTGCGTGGCAACACGTTTTACGGCAAGCGCCAGATGTTCCGCCCCGATTTCATGGCCTGGTTCGAGGCGCTGCGCCTGCCGGCCTATCATCTGGAAAAGCGCGACGGCCAGTATGAGCTGACCTTCGAAGGCCGCTGGCCCGAAGTGATGATGTGGGAGATTCCGGCGCTGGCGGTGCTGATGGAGCTGCGCAGCCGCGCGGTTCTGAAGGGCATGGGCAAGTTTGAACTGCAGGTGCTTTACGCCCGCGCCATGACCCGGCTTTGGGAAAAGATCGAGCGGCTGCGGCGGATCGACGGGCTGCGGATCGCCGATTTCGGCACGCGGCGGCGCCACAGCTTCCTGTGGCAGGACTGGTGCGTTCAGGCGATGCAGGAGGGGCTGGGGGCCAAGTTCACCGGCACGTCGAACTGCCGCATCGCCATGAAGCGCGACATCGAAGCCATCGGCACCAATGCGCATGAATTGCCGATGGTCTATTCGGCGCTGGCCGACAGCGATGCCGAACTCGCGGCGGCGCCCTATCAGGTCTTGGCCGACTGGCACGAAGAGCATGACGGCAACCTGCGGATCATCCTGCCCGACACCTACGGAACCGAAGGTTTCCTGCGAAACGCGCCCGATTGGCTGGCCAGCTGGACCGGTATCCGCATCGATTCGGGCGATCCGGCCAAGGGCGCCGAAACCGCCATCCGCTGGTGGGCCGAACGGGGAGAGGACCCGGCGAAGAAATTGGTGATCTTCTCGGACGGGCTGGATGTGGAGCAGATTGAAAGCCTTTACGCCCGGTTCAATGGCCGGGTGAAGGTGTCTTTCGGCTGGGGCACGCTTCTGACCAATGATTTCCGCGGTCTGGTGCCGGATGACGCGCTGGCGCCCTTCAGTCTGGTCTGCAAGGCGGTCAGCGCCAATGGCCGGCCCACCGTGAAACTGTCGGACAACCCCAACAAGGCGATGGGCCCGGCCGACCAGATCGCCCGCTACAAGCGGGTGTTCGGCGTGGGCGAACAGGCGGCGCTTGAGGTGCGGGTGTAGGGGGTGCCGCTCCGTCTGGCGAAGGCCATCGCCTTCGCCACAGTGCAACATGGGCAAACTGCCCCGGTCGGGCCTCAAAGGCCCGGCCAGCGCCCGCCCCGCCCATGGCGGTCGCTTCTCGCCCGCCGGGGCAGGCGCTGGCCTTTCGTCTTGCGTGCTGAACCGTCCCGGATTGACCCCGCCCCGCGCGGGCGGGGCGAGGCAGTGCCTCGCCTTTTCCGCCCGGGCAGCGGCGGAAGCTAACCCCCCAGCACCCTGCCCGCGCACAGCATGAACCGCGCCAGATGGCTGCGGTGGACCGGGTCGTCGGGGGCAAGGCGCGGCATGATCCAGCCGACCGAGGCGCAGCAGCGCGCCAGCGTGAAGGTCTCGACCATCGCGGTGTCGGTCGTGCCATAGCCCTCCATCAGCGCGTCGCGCAGGGCGGGGAAGTCGGGTTCATAAAGGCTCTGCGACAGCGCGGTTCCCAGATCATACAGACGAAAGCCGATGCCCGAATCGTCGAAGTCGATCAGCGACAGCGCGCCCCGATGCACAAGGATGTTCTCTCGCAGAAGGTCGGCGTGGATGGGGCCAAGCGTGGCCTGCCGCGCATGGCCGGTCAGCCGTTCGCGCAAGGCATCGCGGGCGCGCAGCAGCATGGCGCGCTGGTCGGGGGCGGCGCCCGGATGATCCCAGAACCGGCCCCAGAAGGGCGCCTCACCCACCAGCCCGTCAATGTCCCAGCGGGGCCGGGTGAAGCCGGGCGGCAGGGGCAGCCGGTCGGTCGCGGCGTGCATCTGCGCCACCAGCGCCCCCAACGCGCGGTGCAGCGCCAGCACCTCGGCCAGCGGCAGGTCGAAGGGACGGCCGGCCTCTCCCAGCGCGGTGCCCTCGACCCAGGCGATGGCCGAGGCACTGCGGCCGGTGGACAGGGTGACCAGATGGTCGCCGCTTCGCGCGGGCAGGGCGGCAGGCACCGCGACCCCGGCGGCGGCCAGCGCGGCACACCACCACAGCTCGGACCGAATGGCGGCTGCGTCCTGATACCCCTCACGGTGCAGGCGCAGCGCGGCCCGGGCCCCGCCGGGCAGGGCCATTTCGAAGACCGCATTCTCGCGGTGGCGCAGCAGGCGCTGCACCGTGCCGCCCCAATGCGCGGCGGCCTCGTCGGCAAGGGCGTGAATCATTCGTCGTCCTCGACACGGCCGCGCAGCGACTTCACCTCACCCCGCGCGACCTTGGCGGCGACGCGGCGGCGCTGGCTGCCCTGGGTCGGCTTGGTGGCGATGCGGCGCTTGGGCGCCACCAGCGCGGCGCGGATCATCTCGGCCAGCCTTTCGCGCGCGATTTCGCGGTTGCGGGCCTGGCTGCGGGTGTCATCGACCTGGATGACAAGCGCGCCGTCCAGCGTCCATTTGCGGCCGGCCAGCCGTTTCAGCCGCGCCTTCACCGGGGCCGGCAGATGCGGCGAACGCTCGGCCTCGAAGCGCAGTTCGACCGCGGTTGAAACCTTGTTCACGTTCTGCCCGCCCGGTCCCGAAGCGCGCATGAAGCTTTCGCTCAGTTCCCAGTCGGCCAGCGCAAGGGTGTCGTTGATCCACAGCATCCCGGCAGGCTAGCGGCGATGCGGCCAAAGAGAAAGGGTCGCCGTTGATGGCGACCCTTTCCGAGATCCAAGGAGATGGGCCAGTTAGGTTTCAGCCCAATCTACGGTTTGATTTCAAGGGGTTGCCCTTAAAAATTCCCCCGCCTGACTGTCCCGACACCTCTCTCCAACGTCACTCTAGACACTGGATCACCTCCTTTCAAAAAGTTG
Source organism: Paracoccaceae bacterium (assembly GCA_014859945.1). Classification (GTDB taxonomy): domain Bacteria; phylum Pseudomonadota; class Alphaproteobacteria; order Rhodobacterales; family Rhodobacteraceae; genus Fuscibacter. The sequence continues at coordinate 10,094 of JACZKR010000055.1, forward strand.
CCGATAAGCTGAGCGTGGCACAGATTTTGTGTTTGTCAAAACAAATCACGCAACCCGTGCGGCATATCGGGCAACTGCCAAACGAAACGGCAACAGGGCCAGCAGATCGACGGCCAGCTTCACCAGAAAATCGGCCAGACCCAGCGAAACCCACAGCGGCACGGCGGGACCGAAGCCTAGCAGCGGCACGCTTTCGGCCGCCCAGGACACGTCATTGCCCGGTTCCAGAACCACCAGCGCGGCCGAGAAGGCGATGGTGAAGAACAGCGCCGTATCCGCCGCCGAGCCGATCAGCGAGCCAAGGAACGGCGCCCGCCACCAGGCGCGCTGCCGCAGCCGGTCAAAGATCGCCACGTCCAGAAGCTGTCCGGTCAGGAAGGCCAGGCCCGAGCCGATGGCGATGCGCAGGGTGACCAGCGGGCCGAACTCTCCCACGATCTGCGTGCCGATCAGCGAACAGGCGATGCCCACGGCAAAGCCCGCGTAAACCACGCGCCGGGCGGCGGCGGGGCCGTGGAAGCGGTTGGTCAGGTCATTCACCAGAAAGGCGAAAGGATAGGTGAAGGCGCCCCAGGTCAGCCACTGGCCGATGGGAAACTGCACCAGGATGTTCGAGGCCACGACGATCGCGGCCATGGCAAGGATGCCAAGCGGAAGGGTTTTCATCTGTGATCCGTTTTTTACAAGGTCGCGGAGACTTGGCCCCCGAAGCTGCAGAAACGGCCGGAGGACGCGCGCCCATAGGCCCAAAGCGGGCCGGCGTCAATCGGGCAGGCGGTATTCCACAAGGCGGGTCGAGAAAAGGAAGCTGAAATTGTCGTCGGCGATCAGTGTGGCAACCATCCCGCGAGCGCCGTCGCGCCAGACAGAGATGCCTTCCAGATTGTCGTGCAGGCCCAGCGGCGTCTGCAGCACGGTTTCCGCGGCCGTCACCCGGTCGCCGCGCAGGGCAAAGCGGCGGATGCGGCTGGCGAAACCGGCAAGACCCGCGAACTGGCGCTCCAGCAGGTAAAGCCGCCCGTCCGGCCCGAAATCGGCGCCCACGGCCAGAAAGCCGCCGCTGCGGGGCAGGCTGAAGGGCTGGTCCCAGCGCCCGTTGCGGAACCGCCAGACCGGGAAGGGCCGGCTTTCCCCGCCCGACCGTTCCGGCAGGGTGTAAAGCGCCCCGTCCGGGCCGATGGCCAGCGCCTCAAGCGCGGAATTGCGTTGCAGGCCGGCGAAATCGGGGTGGGAGGGCAGGTTCTCGGCCGGGCCGTCCAGGTCGGCATAGCGCAACACCCGCGCCGCCCCTTCGAACGATACATAGGCCGTGCCGTCGGGTGCGATGGCCAGCCCCTCGCTGTCGGTGCGGCCGGGGCGCAGGGTTTCGCGGCCCTGCGCCAGAAGGGGGGTGACGGGCCCGGCCTCGACCCCGGCAATCGCGCCGCCGGCGTCGCGGCGGATGCGGCCGCGGATGAAGGCGCCCTTGTCTGAAAGCGCCACGAAATCGCGGCCGTCCGCCATCACCTCAATGGCCGAAAAGCCGCCGAAGCGGTCATCGGGCATCGACCAGCGGAAATCGGACAAAAGCCCGGCCGGGGGCGCAGGGCTGGCGCTGCCCTGCAACCCGGCCAGTGCCAGCCCGCCCGCCGTCAGGGCGAGGAAAGCACGTCTTTGCATTGTCCGGGCAGGTCGGCCATGGTGTATTCGCGCGAACCTTTCTTGCGGGGCGCGTCATCCTCGGTCTTCTTGGGTTTCTTCGACGGCTTGGGGTTCAGGTAATCCTCTGACACCCACCACATCAGCGTGTCATCGCAGCCGTTGCCGCCGTTCGACAGTTCGGAAACCGTGGGCTTCTGCGTCTCGCAAAGCTTCGCGCCCTTGGGGCATTTCAGGCGGACGTGGAAATGGGTGTCATGCCCGGCGACAGGCCGGATCTTCTGCAGCCATTTCTTGTCCTTGGTGGTGGCGGTCTTGCAGATCTCGATCTTGACGGCGGCGGCGACGAAGATGCGGTCCACCCGCGCGTCGGATGCAGCAGCCTTCAAAAGCGCCCGGCGGTCGCGCGTCCAGTTTTCGGTGACCGAGCGCTGGTCGGCAGACCGCACGGGGATGGACGAGATGTTCTCGCGCTCCTTGCCCGACAGGGACAGGCTGCGCGGACGCAGCCACCAGATATCGGCATCCAGCCCGATCTGGTGGCTGGCGTGGCCCGATGTCATCGGGCCGCCGCGCGGCTGGCTGATGTCGCCGATGTAAAGGCCGAGCCAGCCGACCTGGGTCGCGGCGACCGAGAGGTCTTTCAGGAACTCGATCATCACCGGCTGGCCGAAGTTGCGGTTGCGCGACAGCCGCATCGCCTGCCAGGTCGGCCCGGTTTCCGGCAGTTCCACCAGCCCCGCCGCGCAGCCCTTGGCATAAGAGCCGATGGGCATGGGGTTCTGCTGGCTGGGTGCGTCCTTGGCGCCGAAAAGCTGGTTGGCCAAAGCCTCGGCATGCGCGGGCAGCGGTGCCGCCAGCGCAAGGATCAGGAAAAGCCGTCGGATCATGCCTGTTCGCCTCTGGGTTTGACCCAGATTAGCAGGATCAGCCCCAGCAGGAAGAGGATGATGACCGGCGAGATTCCGATGCGCGCACTTTGGCTGAAATGCGAGACGATGGCGATCAGGAAGGGCGTGATGAAGCTGGCCACTTTGCCCGAAAGCGCGAAGATGCCGAAGGCCTCGGTCGCGCGTTCGGGGGTGGTGTGGCGCAACAGCATGGTGCGGCTGGCGGCCTGCAGCGGCCCGCCGGCGGCGCCGATCAGCCCGCCGCAGATGTAGAAGATGATGTCGGGCACCGATGATGCCGGGTCCAGCGCGATGCCCCAGACGCCTTCACGGTCCATGCCGACGACCACGGCGCAGACCAGGATCAGCACCACGATCGACCAGCCGATCACCGGCTTCGGCCCCAGCCTTTCGTCCAGCCGCCCGCCCCACCAGCTGGCGACCATGGCGGTGACCCCGCCGAGGATGCCGAACACCCCGATCTGGGTGATCGACCAGTTCAGCACGTTCGAGGCATAGACCCCGCCGAAGGCATAAAGCCCGTTCAGCGCGTCACGATACATCAGCGACGAGCCGAGATAGGCCGACAGGCTGCGCCGGAAGCGGAGCGAGCGCAAAAGCTCGATCAGGCTGGCAAGCGCCGCGCCGATGTTCAGCGCCCCGGCGCCGCCGCGCGGTTCCTTCACCCACAGGAAGAACGGGATCATGAAGATGATATACCAGATCGCCGCGAAGGGTCCGACAAAGCGGGTGCCCTCGCGCGCCTCGGGGTCAAGGCCCATCAGCGGGTCGATCCCGATCAGCGTCTTGCCGGTGGTGGCGCTTTCGGCAAACAGCGCCAGCATGATGAACAGCGCCAGCAACCCGCCCAGATAACCGAAGGCAAAGCCGTTGCCGGAAATCCGGCCGATGTCGTCGCCGTCGGTCAGAGAGGGCATCAGCGCGTTGGTGAAGATCGTGGCGAACTCCATCCCGATGAAGCCGATGCCGAAGAAGAAGACGGCCCAGCGCAGCATGCCGATCTCGCCCCCCGGCATCACCCACCACAGGCTCGCCGCCCCGGCAACGTAGAAGCCCGAGAACAGCCACACCCACACCAGCCGCCGCCCGGTGCCGTCGGCCACCGCCCCCAGAAGCGGCGCCAGAAGCGCGATCACCAGCGATGCCACGGTCAGCCCGAAGCCCCAATAGGCCTGCGCGGCGGCCTTTGCCGCCTCTTCCTCCATCCCGGTGCCCATGTAGTAGCCCCGGGCGATTTCGGCGAAATACGGGCCGAAGATGAAGGTCAGCAACAAGGTGTTGTAGGGCTGGCTGGCCCAGTCAAAGAACCACCAGCCCCAGATGCGCTGCCGCTGCGTTGCCATTCCTGCCCCCCGTTCGTGCTTGCGGCGATCAAGCCCGAAAGCGCCGGGGCTGGCAAGGGAAAGGTCAGGGCGTGACGCCGGGTGTCTCGGGCGGCCAGAGGCGCGCGGCATCGGCGGCGATCCACTGCTGCACCCAATCGGGCAGGGCGGGGCTGGCTTCGGTCACGCCAAGCGCGGCCATCGCCTGCGCCATCGGCACCATCCCGCCCTTCGAGATCACCGCCCCGCGCAGCATCTGCGCCGAGGTGCAGTCGCCCCCCCGCCACATGCTTTGTTCGATGTAGAGGAACCGGTCGTCCCAGCCCAGCACGCGCGACACCATGGTCAGCTTCTGGAACACCGTGACCCGGCGGCGGTAGCGCGTGGTGTTGCCCGCCACCGTCAGCCCCCAGCCCTTGTCCTTCAGCAGGCGGTCAAATCCCATCCGCTTGCCCATCGGCAGCCGGCCAAGGTCGTAAAGCGTCAGGGTGCGGCCGTTGTTCAGCTCCATCCACGGATCAATGTCCCAGGGCCAGACGCGGTGGGTCGAGACATGGGGCTGAAACACGCTCAGCGCCGGAGCGTTGCGGAACTTCCACAATTCCTTGGCCATGCGGAGATAGGGATACATCGCGGTGCCTCCTGCTGCGGTCCGGTTGCCGCAGCGCGGCGGGCAGGTCAAGCGGAACGCTGCGGCAGGCTTGCCCTTTGGGGGGCATCAGGCTACCAAACCACCATCCCTTGTGGCCGGAGCCCGCGATGACGCTTTTTGATACCCTTCTGATGGTCATCGACGTTGCGAAATGGATTATCCTGGCCAGCATCATCATGAGCTGGCTGGTCAATTTCCAGGTGCTGAACCTGCGCCAGCCGCTTGTGGCGCAGATCTGGTATGGCCTGCGCGCGCTGCTGGAGCCGATCTATGCCCAGATCCGCCGCGTGCTGCCGCCGATGGGCGGGCTTGATATGGCGCCGCTGGTGCTGCTGCTGATCATCTACGGGCTGCGCTTCATGCTCTAGAACAACCGGGCGGTCTTCATCTGATCGCGGGCGGGCAGCAGACTTGACCGACGCCATGCAGACCGTCACCGACACCGCCGGAACGCCCGGGGCGCTTCTGGCCTCGGTCTTTGGCTTTGCCGATTTCCGCCCCGGTCAGGAAGAAATTGTCGAGGCCGTCCGCGCCGGGCAGAACACCCTGGCCATCATGCCCACGGGCGGCGGCAAGTCGCTGTGCTTCCAGCTGCCGGCACTGTGCCGGCCGGGGGTGACACTTGTCGTCTCGCCGCTGATTGCGCTGATGCGCGATCAGGTCCGCGCCCTGCGTGCGGCGGGGGTCGAGGCGGGGGCGCTGACCTCGGGCAACACCGGCGAGGAAACCGAGGCGGTCTTTCAGGCGCTGGACGAGGGGCGGCTGAAGCTGCTTTACATCGCGCCGGAACGTCTGGCTTCGGCCGCCACGCTGCCCATGCTGCGGCGGATCGGCGTCAGCCTGATCGCGGTGGATGAGGCGCATTGCGTCAGCCAGTGGGGCCATGATTTCCGCCCCGACTACCTGCGGATCGGCGAGATGCGGCGCGCGCTGGGGGTGCCGCTGGCGGCCTTTACCGCCACCGCCGATGCCGAGACGCGCGATGAAATCGTGGCGCGCCTGTTCGACGGCCAGCCCCCCGCCACCTTCCTGCGCGGGTTCGACCGGCCGAACATCCATCTGGCCTTCGCGGTGAAGGACAGCCCGCGCGAACAGATCCTGCGCTTTGCTGCCGCGCGCAAGGGCCAGTCGGGCATCGTCTATTGCGGCACCCGCGCCAAGACCGAAACGCTGGCGCAGGCGCTGCGCGAGGCCGGCCATCCCTCGGCCTACTACCACGGCGGGATGGAGGCCGATGAACGCCGCCATGTCGAAATCCGCTTTCAGCAGGAAGACGGGCTGATCGTGGTGGCAACGGTGGCCTTCGGCATGGGCATCGACAAGCCCGATATCCGCTGGGTCGCCCATGCCGATCTGCCCAAGTCGATCGAGGGCTATTATCAGGAGATCGGCCGCGCGGGCCGCGATGGTGCTGCGGCGGAAACGCTGACGCTTTACGGCCCCGATGATATCCGCCTGCGCCGCGCCCAGATTGACGAAGGCCTGGCGCCACCCGAACGCAAGCAGGCCGACCACGGCCGGCTGAATGCGCTTCTGGGTCTGGCAGAGGCGGTGGAATGCCGCCGCAAGGTGCTGCTAGGCTATTTTGGCGAGGCGTCGCAGCCCTGCGGCAACTGCGACCTGTGCGACCGGCCCGCCCGCATCTTTGACGCGACCGATGCGGTCAGAAAGGCGCTTTCGGCCATCCTGCGCACCGGCGAAAGCTTTGGCGCGGGCCATCTGATCGACATCCTGACCGGCAATGCCACCGACAAGGTGCGCGCGCGCGGCCATGACGACCTGCCCACCTTCGGCGTGGGCCGCGATCTGTCAAAGCCCGCCTGGGGCGCGGTTTTCCGTCAGATGATGGGCCGTGATCTGGTCCGCCCCGATACCGAACGCCACGGCGCCCTGCGCATGACCGAGGCCGCCCGCCCCGTCCTGCGCGGCGAGGCGGCGGTGATGCTGCGGCAGGACACGGTGGAACGCGCGCGCCCGGCAGTGGCGGTGCGGGCGCAGGTCTCGGACGAGGATGCAAGCCTTCTTTCCGCCCTCAAGGCCAAGCGCCGCGCCTTGGCCGAGGCGGCGGGCGTGCCGGCCTATGTCATCTTCGCCGACCGCACCCTGATCGAGATGGCGGAAAAGCGGCCCGGGACGCTGGATCAGATGATGGGCATTACCGGCGTCGGTGCGCGCAAGCTGGAAAGCTTCGGCGCGGCCTTTCTGGCCGTCATCACCGGTGCCGCTGCCGCGCCGCTGCACCCGGCCCGGATGAAGCTGGCCGGCCAGCCCGCCGGCGACATCTTCGACCGGCTGGCCGAGGCGCAGCTTGCCCTTGCGCGGGGCGAGGATGGTACGGGCAAATACCTGTCCTGCACGCATTCCACCCTGCGCCAGATCGCCGAGCGCCGGCCCTCGACCCTGTCAGAGCTTGCCGGCATCCAGGGCATGGGCGAAGCCAAGATAGACCGCTTCGGCGCCGCCTTCCTGGACATATTGCGAGACGCTTGATTTCATCTGTCCACAAGTATCCCGGGGGTCCGGGGGCAGCGCCCCCGGGGCTTGCCAAAAGCGCCTCAGTCGAACGTGCCGGTCACCCGGCCGAACAGCATGAAGGCCCGTGCGGTGCGGGTTTCGGCCAGTTCCGCCAGATCGGCATCGCTTGCCACCCGCTCGAACTCCTGAAAGGCGCGGTCGAAGGTGCGCAGGAAATGATGGGCGGCGTCGCGGAAGACCGGGTCTTCGCGCATCCTCCCCGCCGTCAGCGCCAGCGACGACCGGTCGCGCACCCCGCCAAGGGCAGCAATGCCGCGCCCCCGTTCCCCGGCGGCAAAGCGGCGCCACAGCTCGGGCCGGGCGCGGTCGGGCTTGAGGTCATCCATGAAGATGCCCTCCTGCGCCAGCAGCGTCAGCACATCCTGCGCGGCGCGGATCAGCTTGGCCGCCGTCCGGTCCTCCAGCGCCAGACGCAGGGCGCGGAAACCCTCCTTGTCGTCGGGGCTTTCGGGAAACTGCAGGGCGCGGACGAAATCGGCCACCGACAGCGGCGCGCGCAGGTCTTCGGCCGGGGTGCCAAGGGCCAGCGCCGGCTGTTCGGCGGCGGGTTCGGGCCGGGGCGCGGCCAGCGCGGCCTTGCGGTCGGCCGAAGGCTGGGTCAGCCCGGTATCGCGGCGCGAGGTGAAGGTGGCCAGCGCGGTTTCGGTGTTGCGGGCCGAGCGTTCGATCTCTTCCAGCTTCTTTTCGACCGACGGTTTCAGCGCCGCCGTCAGCGCCTGCTGGCCCAGCGCATGTTCGCGGCGCATCGCCTCGATCGTGGCATGCAGCCGCGCCGCCTCGGCCCGCAGCGCGCGGACCGAGCGCAGCGTGACCACCGCCGTCCAGATCAGCGCCAGCGGCAGGAAGACGACCAGCAGCGTCAGCACAAGGCCCAGAGCGGGGCCGTCCTGCGGCGCGGTCAGGAGATAGGCCGCCACCGCCGCCACCCAGACCAGCGACAGACCGCCCGCGACAACCTCGGTCACGGGCATGCGCCCGCCGACGGGCGGAGTTGCGGTCTGGTCAGGTTCGGTCATCGGCATGGGCAGGCCCCCCCGGGGGGCGATCAGATATAGCGGACCGAGACGACTTCATAGCTGCGCTGCCCGCCGGGGGTGCGCACCTCGACCGAATCGCCTTCGTCCTTGCCGATCAGCGCACGCGCCAGGGGCGAGCGGACGTTCAGCTTGCCGGCCTCGATATCGGCCTCGGTTTCGCCGACGATCTGGTAGGTCTTTTCCTCGTCGCTGTCCTCATCGACGATGGTGATGGTGGCGCCGAACTTGATCGGGCCCGACAGCTTGGTGGGGTCGATGACTTCGGCCAGCGACAGGATCGCCTCAAGTTCCTTGATGCGGCCTTCGATGAAGCTCTGCTTCTCGCGGGCCGAATGATACTCGGCATTCTCCGACAGGTCGCCCAGCTCGCGAGCCTCGGCAATGGCGCGGATGACGGCGGGACGTTCCACCGACTTCAGCGTCTTCAGCTCATCATCCAGCGCGGTGAAGCCCGCGCGCGTCATCGGAATCTTTTCCATCGTCTTTTCACCAAATGACAAGGCCACGGCCCGGGCGGACCATGACCTTGTGTCTTCTTCCCCATCACCTGACCCGGAAGGGGCACAGAATGCAAGGGGAAATGCCGCGAACCGGCGGGCGGGCGTCGGCGCCGGGAAAGAAAGTTTCACTCATGCTGCGATGCGGAAATATGATGTTGCGTCATGGTTGACCTGTGGTCCGACCTGGGGCAATCACGTTACGCAAGCCAAGGGCCGGGGACGGAGGAACAGCCATGCCGCAGGACATCGTGCGGGAGTCGATGGAATATGACGTGGTCATCGTGGGGGCGGGCCCCTCGGGCCTGTCGGCGGCGATCCGGCTGAAGCAGATCAACCCCGACCTGTCGGTGGTGGTGCTGGAAAAGGGCTCCGAAGTCGGCGCCCATATCCTGTCGGGTGCGGTGCTGGACCCTTCGGGCCTTGATGCGCTGATCCCCGACTGGAAGGCCAAGGGTGCGCCGATCAAGACGCCGGTGAAAGAGGACAACTTCTACATCCTCGGCCCGGCCGGGCAGATGCGGATCCCGAACTGGCCGATGCCGCCCCTGATGAACAACCATGGCAACTACATCGTCTCGATGGCGAATGTCTGCCGCTGGATGGCCGGTCAGGCCGAGGAGCTGGGGGTCGAGATCTTCCCCGGCATGGCCTGTTCGGAACTGGTCTGGGGCCCGAACGGCGAGGTAGCGGGCGTCGTCGCCGGCGAATTCGGCCGCGATCCGGCGACCGGAGAGCCGGGGCCGGCCTATGAGCCGGGCATGGAACTGCGCGGCAAATATGTCTTCCTCTCCGAAGGTGTGCGCGGCAGCCTGGCCAAGGAAGTCATCGCGCGGTTCGACCTGTCGAAGGGCCATTGCCCGCAGAAATTCGGCATCGGCATGAAGGAAATCTGGGAGATCGACCCCGCAAAGCACCGCGAGGGCACGGTCACCCATACGATGGGCTGGCCGCTGGGGTCGAACGCCGGGGGCGGCAGCTTCATCTACCACCTTGAAAACAATCAGGTCTATGTGGGCTTCGTGGTTCACCTGAACTACAAGAACCCCCACCTTTATCCCTACATGGAATTCCAGCGCTTCAAGCACCACCCGATGGTGGCCGAGCTTCTGAAGGGCGGCAAGCGCGTGGCGTATGGCGCACGGGCGATCAGTGAAGGCGGCTGGCAGTCGATCCCCAAGATGGTCGCGCCGGGCGTGGCGCTTCTGGGCTGTTCGGCGGGGCTGGTGAACGTGCCGCGCATCAAGGGCAACCACAACGCCATGCTGTCGGGCATCGCGGCGGCCGAAGCGGCGGCGAAGGCGATTGCAGCGGGCCGCGCCAGCGACGAACTGGCGGAGTATGAGGCCGACGTGCGGTCCGGCCCCATCGCGAAAGACCTGAAGAAGGTCCGCAACGTCAAGCCCTTGTGGTCGAAATACGGTCTGGTCGCCTCGCTGGCGCTGGGCGGCGCCGACATGTGGGCCAACACCTTCGGCCTGACGGTTCTGGGCACGCTGAAACACGGCAAGACCGATGCCGCCGCCACCGGCAAGGCCGCCGATTTCAAGCCGATCGACTATCCCCGGCCCGATGGCGTCTTGTCCTTCGACCGGCTGACCAACGTCGCCTTCAGCTTCACCAACCATGATGAGGCGCAGCCGGCCCATCTGAAGCTGAAAGACCCCACCATCCCGATCCGGGTGAACCTGCCGGAATTTGCCGAACCGGCGCAGCGCTATTGCCCGGCCGGGGTTTATGAGGTTCTGGGCGAGGGGGCGGATGCCAGCTTCCGCATCAATTTCCAGAACTGCGTCCACTGCAAGACCTGCGACATCAAGGACCCGTCGCAAAACATCAACTGGACGACGCCGCAGGGCGGCGGCGGGCCGAACTATCCCAACATGTGACGCCGCGCACGATTGCGCGAGAATCGGCGGGCCGGGGGCAGCAAACCCCCGGCCCGCATTGCCTTTGGCGGGCCTGCCGACTAGCTTTTCGGGATTGTCTCCGGAGTGTCCTGCCAATGCCGCGCCTTGTCTCTTTCCGACCTCTGGTTCTGGCGCTGGCCCTTGCCGCCACCGGACCGACCGCGCTGCGCGCCGATGAGGGCGGCAATTCCGGCGCCTACCTGGCGGCGATGATCGCGGCGGGCGAATATGACTTCCGCGCCGCCGCGCATTGGTACGGGCTGGCGCTGGAAAGCGATCCGGCGAACCCGGTGCTTCTGGAAGGCGCGGTGATCTCGAATCTGGGGCTGGGGCAGATGGAGGCGGCGGCCTTTTCCGCCCGCGCCATGCTGGCCGAAGGCAATGTCGGGCAGGCCACCTTTCTGGCGCTGGTCGATGACAGCGCCCGGGCCGGCGACTACGACTCGGTTCTGGAACTGACCAATTCCGGCAGCAACGCCGGCGCCCTTCTGGAAGGGCTGGTGCGCGCCTGGGCCGAACTGGGTCGCGGCCGGATGTCGGAAGCCACCGAAGGCTTTGACAAGCTGGCGGCGACGCGGGGGCTTGAGGCGTTCGGGCTGTATCACAAGGCGCTGGCGCTGGCCTCGGCCGGGGATTTTGAGGGGGCCGACGAAATCCTGTCGGGCCGTGCCTCGGGCAAGATCGGCGTGATGCGGCGCGGGGTGCTGGCCCATGTGCAGATTCTCAGCCAGCTTGAACGCAACGCGGACGCGATCGCGCTTCTGGACCGCAGCTTCGGCACCGACTCGGACCCCGAAATCGACGACCTGCGGCGGCGTCTGGCGGCCGGTGAGCCCTTGGCCTTCGACGTGGTGCGCAATGCGACCGATGGCATTGCCGAGGTGTTCTTCACCCTTGCCACCGCGCTGAACGGCGAGGCGGATGACGGCTATACGCTGCTTTACACCCGGATCGCCGCCGACCTGCGCGCCGATCATACCGAGGCGGTCCTGCTGACGGCGGGGCTGCTGGAGCAACTCGGCCAGCACGATCTGGCAACCGAAGCCTATGCCGCCATCCCCTCGACCAGCCCGATCTTCCATGTGGCCGAGATGGGCCGCGCCGAAGCTGCCTGGAACGCCGGCCGGAAAGAGGCGGCGGTCGAGATATTGCAGGGCCTGACCCGCAGCCATCCCGACATCATGCCGATCCGCGTCGCGCTGGGCGATACCCTGCGCCGCGATGAACGCTTTGCCGAGGCGCGCGCCGCCTATGACGCCGCCATCGCCATGATCGACACGCCCGACCGCACGCATTGGGCGATCTTCTACAGCCGCGGCATCTGCGCCGAACGGCTGGGCGATTTCGCGGCGGCGGAAACCGACATGCGCCGCGCGCTGGAGCTGAACCCCGATCAGCCGCAGGTGCTGAACTATCTGGGTTACAGCTTTGTTGACCGGGGCGAAAATCTGGATGAGGCGCTGGACATGATCCAGCGCGCGGTCAAGGGTCAGCCCGGATCGGGCTATATCATCGACAGCCTGGCCTGGGCCTATTTCCGCCTTGGCCGCTATGAAGAAGCGGTTGAGCCGATGGAGCAGGCCTCGATGCTGGAACCCGTCGATCCGGTGGTGACCGACCATCTGGGCGACGTTTACTGGATGGTCGGCCGCCAGCGCGAGGCCGAGTTCCAGTGGCACCGCGCCCTGTCCTTCAACCCCGCCGAAGCCGATGCGGCGCGCATCCGCAAGAAGCTGGAAAAGGGTCTGGATGCCGTGATGGCGGATGAGGCCGCCGCCCGGCCGCGCGCCGTGGATGCCGCCAAGAATGGCGACTGAAACGGCACTGGCGCGGGCCAAGGTCAACCTGTGCCTGCATGTCACCGGCCAGCGCGCCGACGGTTATCACCTGCTGGATTCGCTGGTGGTCTTCGCCGAAGCGGGCGATGTGGTCACAGTCCGGGCATCGGAGGCGCTGACGCTGGCCGTCACCGGACCGCGCGCGGCGGGGCTGACGGATGCCGGCGACAACCTCTGCCTGCGCGCGGCCCGCGCCTTCGGCGGCGGCCGGGGGGCGGCGATCACGCTGGAAAAGCACCTGCCGGTAGCCTCGGGCATCGGTGGGGGGTCGGCCGATGCGGCGGCGACGCTGACGGCTCTGGTGCGGCTTTGGGGCTGTGCCCTGCCGCCCGCCGATGAGGTGCTGCGGCTGGGCGCCGATGTGCCGGTCTGCCTGCAGGGCCGCCCTGCGCGGATGCGCGGCGTTGGTGAGGTGATTGATCCGCTGCCCGCTTTGCCGCCCGCGTGGCTGGTGCTGGTGAACCCCGGCGTCGCGGTGCCGACGCCGGCAGTCTTTCGCGGCCTGACGCAGAGGGCCAACGCGCCGCTGCCGGCGGTGCTGCCGGCGTTCCCCGACGCGGCGGCGCTGGCCGGTTTCCTGCATCGGACCCGCAACGATCTGGCCCCCCCGGCCGAGGCGCTGGCCCCCGTCATTGCCACGGCGCGGCAGGCGCTGGCGGCGCAGGGGGGCTGCCTTCTGGCCCGGATGTCCGGCTCGGGCGCCACCTGTTTCGGGCTGTTTGCCACCGAAGCGGCGGCGCAGGCGGCGGCCTCGGCGCTGTCGCGGGCCGAACCCGGCTGGTGGGTGCAGGCGGCGGCGATGGCGCGCTGAACCGCTCGACAGGCGGCGGGGTGCTGTGACACCATGCGCCCATAGTCGCGCCGAGGTTTTCATGTTCCCGATATTCCTTCACGCGGTGATTGCCGCCGCCCTATCGCTATCGTCAGACGGATCGCAGGTGGCCACAGCGCCCGAACCGGCTCCGGGCAGCAGCGGCATCGCGGCTGCCCCGCCCGCCGCACCTTCGCCAGCAGCGCCGGCGTCCGAAGCGGCACCCGAAGCGCCGGCCGGCCACATGCCCTGGTTCCGTGAGGATTTCGGGCCGGGCCTCGCCTCGGTCGGCACCTGCGCCAAACTGGTGGAAACGGCGCCCAACGGCGAACAGGTGGCGGCCTGCGTCGCGGTCTTCTGCGATGCCGGCCGGGGGCAGGGCCGGGTGCAGTTGCGGCTGGGCAGCCTGCGCTTTGACACGGCCGTCACGGGCCGGCTGGCGGTGGACGGGCAAGAGATTGCCGCGGTCGAATTCCAGACCCGGCCGCAGATGCCCAGCTTTCCGCTGGCCTATCCCGACGGCGCCACGCTGGCCGCGCTATTGGACGCGATGGAAGCGGGCCAGACGTTCAGCGTCACGCTGGACGGCGGCGCGTGGCAGCCGCAGGGCGTCTTGGCTGTGCCGCTGGAAACCCTTGCGCCCCTTATGGCCGGCTTCCGCGAAACCTGCGCGCCGGTCCTGCCGGCCGCCGCCCCCGCGCCCGAAG
>JACZKR010000420.1 GCA_014859945.1 Paracoccaceae bacterium
GTCCTGCCCGCTGCCCATGACGGGCCGCGCGACGGGGGCGGGCACCGCCTGGGGCGCAAGGGGGGCGGCGGTTTCCGGCGCCTTCGGCGCGCAGGCGGCCAGCACCGCCACAAGCGGCAGGCCGAAGATCGGGAAGGACAACTTGTGCATCCCCCGACGATAGTCGGACGCCCGCAGCCCTTCAACCGCCGCTTTCCGCCTTGTCGGTTCTCCGCCGGGCGCCTATTTTCAAAGCATGGAACCCGCCCCGCTGATCGACCCCTTCGCCCGCGCCATCCGCTATCTGCGGGTCTCGGTCACCGACCGCTGCGATTTCCGCTGCACCTATTGCATGACCGAACACATGACCTTCCTGCCCAAGGCCGAACTTCTCAGCCTAGAGGAACTGGACAGGCTCTGCTCGGCCTTCGTGCGGCTGGGGGTGGAAAAGCTGCGGATCACCGGGGGCGAGCCGCTGGTGCGCAAGGGCATCATGACCTTCTTCGAGGCCATGGGCCGCCACCTGCAATCGGGCGCGCTGAAGGAATTGACGCTGACGACCAACGGCAGCCAGTTGCGCCGCTTTGCCGGCGATCTGGCGGCGGTGGGGGTGCGGCGGGTCAATGTCTCGCTCGACACGCTCGATCAGGCGAAATTCGCCGAGGTCACCCGCTGGGGCCGGCTGGGGCAGGTGCTGGACGGCATCGCTGCGGCGAAAGAGGCGGGGCTGGCGGTCAAGATCAACGCCGTCGCGCTGAAGGGCGTGAACGAGGATGAGCTGTTCACGCTCGCCGACTGGTGCGCCCGCGACGGCCACGACCTGACCTTCATCGAGGTCATGCCGATGGGTGAGATGGAGGGGGCCGACCGTCTGGACCAGTACTGGAGCCTGAAGGATCTGCGCGCCCGGCTGGAAACCCGCTTTACCCTGCGCGACCTGCCCGACCGCACCGGGGGGCCGGCGCGCTATGTCCGGCTTCTGGAAACCGGCCAGCGCATCGGCTTCATCACGCCGCTGACCCATAATTTCTGCGAAAGCTGCAACCGCGTGCGGCTGACCTGCACAGGCGAATTGTACATGTGTCTGGGGCAGGAAGACATGGCCGACCTGCGCGCGCCCCTGCGCGCCAGCCCCGATGACGCCCAGGTCGAAGCGGCGATCCGCGCCGCCATCGCGCGCAAGCCGAAGGGCCATGACTTCGACTATTCGCGCCAGAAGATCGCCGGCCAGATGACCCGCCACATGAGCCATACTGGCGGCTGA
>JACZKR010000421.1 GCA_014859945.1 Paracoccaceae bacterium
GCGCGGCTGACGGCGATGGGCCTGCCGGGCAAGCGCGACGAATACTGGCGCTACACCGATCCTTCGGCGCTGGTCGCGCCGGCGGCGCCCAAGGCGGCGCTGTTCGATCCGGGCGATGAACGCCCGGCCTTCGACGGCATCGACCGGGTGAAGCTGGTCTTCACCGATGGCGTTTTCGATGCCGCCGCGTCGGACGATCCGGCGCTGGCGGGGGTGGAGATCGAGCGGCTGGCCAAGGCCGGCGGCGCCGATATCCACTGGGCGCAGGGGCTGTACGGCGTGCTTGAGGCGCGGGGGCAGGTGCCGGTGGCCCGGCCGCTGGCGGCGCTGAATTCGGCCTTCGCGACCGATGGCGTGCTGATCCGGGTGACGGGCAGGGCGTCGAAACCGGTTTCCCTGATTTACCGCCATGAATCAGAGACTTCTGACGCGATCCTGCACCATTGCGTGAAGGTGGAATCCGGGGCCGAGTTCACGCTTCTGGAAAGCGGTCCGGCGGCGGCGCGGTTCTGCAAGGTGCTTGAGGTCGAGGTGGCCGATGGCGCGCGCTTCCACCACATCCGCGCGCAGGGCCGCGACCATGAACGCCGCGCGGTGACCCATGTCTTCGCCCGTCTGGGCGAAGGGTCGCTGTTCAAATCCTTTACCCTGACCGCCAACGGCCGGATGACCCGGAACGAGGCGGTGCTGGAACTGACCGGCGATGATGCGGTGGCCCATGTCGCCGGCGCCTCGATGGGCGACGGAGAGTTCCATCATGATGACACGGTCTTTGTCACCCATGCGGCCGAACGCTGCGAAAGCCGGCAGGTCTTCAAGAAGGTGCTGAAGAACGGCGCGGTGGGGGTGTTTCAGGGCAAGATTCTGGTCAAGCCCGGCGCGCAGAAGACCGACGGCTACCAGATTTCGCAAAGCCTGCTTCTGGATGAGGACAGCCAGTTCCTGGCCAAGCCCGAGCTGGAGATCTACGCCGATGACGTGAAGTGCAGCCACGGCAGCACCTCGGGCGCGATTGACGAGACGGCGCTTTACTATCTGCGCTCGCGCGGGGTGCCGCTGCGGCAGGCGCAGGCGCTTCTGGTGCTGGCCTTCCTGGCCGAAGCCATCGCCGAGATCGAGGATGAGGCGATTGCCGATGATATCCGCAGCCGGCTGGAAGGCTGGCTGGACCGGCACGCGCATTAGGGGGCGAAGGTGGCCTTGCTGTCCGATATCGGTGAAGCCTGGCGCCGTCCGGCCTTGGTGGTGCGGCGCCATCTGAACCGCGGGCGGTCCGAGCCGTTCCTGTTCACCTTCCTGTTCGTCTTCCTGCTTCTGGCCTTTGTCGCGCAATGGCCGCAGGCGGCGCGGGTGACGGCGCTGCAGCCCGAGGTGCCGCTGGCGCCGCAGCTTCTGGGCCGGGCGCTGGCGCTTCTTGCAACGATTCCGGTCTGGTACGGGCTGGCGGCGCTGGGGCATCTGGCGGCGCGGGCGATGGGCGGGCAGGGCGACTGGTACGGCGCGCGTCTGGCGCTGTTCTGGACGCTGGCGCAGATTGCGCCGCTGATGCTGCTGGCCGGGCTGGTGGCGGGCATGATCGGGCCGGGGCCGCAGCTGACCGCGACCGGCATCGTGACCTTCGCCGCCTTCGCGCTGTTCTGGGCGCTGAACCTGCGCGAGACCGAGAGGGGCGCATGACAGCCCTGACCCAACTTCTGCGGCTGACGCTGCTGGACCCGCGGGCGGCCGCGCGCGTGGTGATCGGGCTGAACCTGCCCCTTGCCACGGCCTGGACGGCGCTGGCCCTGACCACGGTTCTGGCGGCGATCCTGTCGCATCTGACGATCACGCTGATGGGCGGG
>JACZKR010000422.1 GCA_014859945.1 Paracoccaceae bacterium
CGCCTGCAGCGGGTCGCGGCCGTCATGCGCGGCGGTGATGCGATAGACCTCAAGCTGCGCCTCGGTGATCAGGCCGGCGCGATAAAGCGCCATCGCCGCGCCATAACGCACCCGGCCCGAACCGGCCGGCCCCGCCGGGCTGTGGATCAGCGCCAGATCGTCAGTCATTGGCACGGAAGGCCATCCTCTCATCGCTGAGGCGCCGCTTTTCGGCCCGCAGCATGATGATGCCGGCCAGCGCCACGCCCAGCCCCACGACGACGACGGTGATCGTGGCCAGCGCGTTGATGTCGGGCGTCACGCCCAGCTTGACCTTTGACCAGATCAGCAGCGGCAGGGTGGTGGACCCCGGCCCGGTGGTGAACGAGGTGATGACCACATCGTCCAGGCTGATGGTGAAGGCCAGAAGCCAGCCCGACAGGATCGCCGGAAAGATCGTGGGCAGCGTCACGTCGCGCAGCACCTGCCAGGGCCGGGCGCCAAGATCCATCGCCGCCTCTTCGATCGAGCGGTCGGCCTGCGCCACCCGGGCCTGCACCACGGTGGCGACGAAGACCATGGAAAAGGTGATATGGGCCAGCGTGACGGTGGTGAAGCCGCGCGTGCCGGGCCAGCCGGTCCAGTTCGCCATCAGGATGAAGAACATCAGAAGCGAGATGCCGGTGATCACCTCGGGCATGATCAGGGGGGCGGTGACAAGGCCGGAAAACATCGTCCGGCCGCGGAACCTGCGGAAGCGGGCCAGCACGAAGCCCGCCATCGTGCCCAGGATCGTGGCGCAGGTGGCCGAAACCACCGCGATCTTCAGCGACAGGACCAGTGCCGCCAGAACCTGCTTGTTCGACAGAAGCGAGACATACCACTTGGTCGAAAACCCGCCCCAGACGGTGGCCAGCCGCGATCCGTTGAAGGAATAGACCATCATCGACAGGATCGGGATGTAGAAGAAGGCAAAGCCGAAGCACAGGACCGAAATCAGGAAGACGGGGCGGCGGTTCATTTCGCCTCCTCCGCCAGACCTTCGGCGCGGGCCTGATAGCGGCTCCAGATCATCGTCGGGCCGACCATCAGGATCAGCAGCGCCACCGCCACGGTCGAGGCCATGGGCCAGTCGTTCACCGCGCTGAATTCGTCCGAGATCACCCGGCCGATCATCGGCGCTGAGGAATCGCCGACCAGTGTCGGGATTACCAGCTCGCCCGCCGCCGGGATGAAGACCAGAAGCCCGCCGGCGATGATGCCGGGCACCGATTGCGGCAGCGTCACGTCCAGAAAGACGCGGAAGGGCCGGCTGCCAAGGTCCATCGCGGCTTCGTCCAGCGTGGGGTCCAGCCGTTCCAGGCTGGCGTAAAGCGGCAGGATCATGAAGGGCAGGTAGGTATAGACCATCACCAGCACCACCGCGAAATTGGAATGCATCAGCGGCAGGGACGAAACCGCCCAGTCCGCCGGCACCAACCAGTTCCAGGCCGAGGTCAGGCCCTGATTGAACCAGCTGGATTTGCCCAGAAGCCCCATCCAGGCATAGACCCGCAGCAGGAATGAGGTCCAGAACGGCAGGATCACCAGCATCAGCAACAGGTTGCGCCAGCTTTTCGGCATCCGCGTCAGCCCCAGCGCCATCGGATAGCCCAGCAGCAGGCACAGCACGGTGGCAAAGCCCGCGTTGGTGGCCGAGATCAGGAAGGTGCGGATGTAAAGGTCATCGGTGAACAGCCGGCCATAGCCGCGCAGGTTGACCCATGGGTAATCGCCGCCAAAGGCGAAGGGCGGGGCGGTGGGCGCGCGGGTGGCCACGCTCATCGCGAGGACAATCAGGAAGGGCAAGAGGAACAGCGCCACCAGCCAGACATAGGGCAGGCCGATCAGCAGGTCGGCCCAGCCGCGCCGGTGGAACCAGCGGCCAAGGCGCGAGGGGGCGGGCTGCGTCATGGCGCCCCCTTGCCCGGCGTCGCGGCTGTGGCCGGTTGCGGACCGGGGGCGCTTCGCCCCCCGGACCCCCAGAGGA
>JACZKR010000423.1 GCA_014859945.1 Paracoccaceae bacterium
GCCCAGCACGATCACCGGAAAGGGCAGGGCGAAAAGCGCAAGGCCAAGAAAGGCCAGCACCGCCAGCGCCACCTGTGCCCGCCCCTTCAGCGCCCGGCGCGACAGGCGCAGCACCGCCTCGACCACCACGGCGATCACGGCGGCCTGCACGCCGACGAAAAGTGCTGCCACCCCGGGCAGATGGCCGAAGCCCAGGTAAAGCGCCGTCAGCGCCCCCACCACCAGCGCCCCGGGCAGCACGAAAAGCCCCCCGGCGATCAGCCCGCCGCGCCAGCCCTGCGCCTTCCAGCCGATCCAGGTGGCCAGCTGCATCGCCTCGGGCCCCGGCAGCAGCATGCAGAACGAAAGGGCGGAAAGGTATTCCCGCTCGCTGATCCAGCGCTGTTCATCGACCACCACGCGGTGCATCAGCGCAATCTGCGCCGCCGGCCCGCCGAACGAGAGGATGCCGATGCGGGCGAAGATGCGGGTCAGGTCGGACAGGCTGGCTTGCGTCATGCCGACTGCGTTGCAGGGGCGCGGGCGGCGGTCAAGCGACAGTTCGATGAAAAAGGGCGGCCGGTTTTCCGTCGCCCTTTTTCGCCTGTTTCCGTGGCGGACCCTTCGAAGGGTCCGGGCCGGAGTTTTGAAAAACTCCGGTGCCTTGTTCAGCCGACCAGTTCGAGGCCCGAGAAGAAGAAGGCGATTTCACGCGCGGCCGATTCCGGGCTGTCCGAGCCGTGGACCGAGTTTTCGCCCTTGGACAGCGCGAATTCCTTGCGGATGGTGCCTTCGGCGGCGGCGGCCGGGTCGGTCGCGCCCATCACTTCGCGGTTCTTGGCAATGGCGCCTTCGCCTTCCAGAACCTGAACCACCACCGGCTCGGACGCCATGAAGGCGCAGAGTTCGCCGTAGAAGGGGCGGGCGGCATGTTCGGCATAGAAGGCGCCCGCCTGCTTGTCCGACAGGTGGATGCGCTTCGAGGCGACGACGCGCAGGCCGGCGTCTTCGAACTTGGCGACGATCTTGCCGGTCAGGTTGCGCTTGGTGGCGTCGGGCTTGATGATGGAAAGGGTGCGTTCGGTGGCCATCTGGCTCTCCATGGGTTGGGGCCGGATCTGGCCCTTGCGGATGGCGCGGCTGGTATCATGGGATGGTTGCGAAGAAAAGACGGCCCGCGCGGCGGCTGCGACAGTGGGGCGCGCTGCGGGGGGTGGCGGTATCTGATAGAAAGACTCGGGAAATATCGGAGGATGTGATGCGCCTTTTCCCCTGTGCCGCCCTGAGCCTTGCCGCCTTCTGTGCCAGCGTGCCGGCGCTGGCCGACCCGGCGCCGCTGCCCCTGACCTATGCGATGTTCGAACAGGCGGTGCCCCATATCGACCTGCCCGTCTGTCCGGTTCCGCTGGACGGACCGGGCCGGTTCTGCCGGTTGACCACCCATGCCGACGGGCTGAACGTCTTCGTCTTCGCCGAAGAGGGCGAGCAGCCGCTGATCGCCTTCCAAAGCTGGCCGGCGGATCTTCTGGCCGGGCTGATGGACTAGGGGCGGTGGTGCGGTTTGACCGGGCGGGATCAGGCGAGGCACCGCCTCGCACCCGCCCGCGTGGGACGGGTCAGCCAGAGACGGTGCGGCACACAATGCCGGAGGCCGGCGCCCGACCGGGCGGGCGAGAAGCGCCCGCCGAGGGGCGGTCGGGCGCTGGCCGGGCCTTTTGGGCCCGACCGGTGAAGCTTGCGATGTTGAGCAGTGGCGAAGGCGATGGCCTTCGCCATGGGTGCCGGGGATGGTGCGTGTGAACACGCACCCTACGGGCCGATGCACCTTGTCCGGGCGGGAACAGGCGAGGCACCGCATCGCCCCCGCCCGCGTGGATGGGTTCAGCCGGAGACGGTGCGGCATGCAAAACCAGAGGCCAGCGCCCGCCTTGGGCGAGGCGGGCGCTGGCCGGGCCTTTGAGGCCCGACCGGCTGCAGCGGAACCCCTGGGGAAGTGGCGAAGGCGATGGCCTTCGCCATGGCACCCGGGAAGGTGCGTGTTCACACGCACCCTACGGGGCGCCTCCCCCTGCTTGCAGTCGCCGGCGGGTGATTGACAAGCCGCCGGGCAGGGGCCAAGCACTCGGCCCATGCTGCGTATCGACAACATCACCTATTCCGTCGAGGGCCGCCCCCTGTTCGAGGGCGCCTCTGCCACCATTCCCACCGGCCACAAGGTGGGCCTTGTCGGGCGCAACGGCGCCGGCAAGACCACGCTTTTCCGCCTGATCCGGGGCGAGCTTGCGCTGGAAGGCGGCGAGATCGGCCTGCCGCAGCGGGCCAGGATCGGCGGGGTGGCGCAGGAAGTGCCCTCCTCCTCGACCAGCCTGATCGACACGGTTCTGGCCGCCGATACCGAACGCGCTGCCCTGATGGCCGAGGCCGAAACCGCGACCGACCCCCACCGCATCGCCGAGGTGCAGGCCCGGCTGGCCGATATCGACGCCTGGTCGGCCGAGGGCCGGGCCAGCGCCATCCTGCGCGGTCTGGGCTTTGAACCCGAAGAACAGCTGCGCCCCTGTTCCGATTTCTCGGGCGGCTGGCGGATGCGGGTGGCGCTGGCCGGCGTGCTGTTCGCCCAGCCCGACTATCTGCTCTTGGACGAACCGACCAACTATCTGGATCTGGAAGGCGCGCTCTGGCTGGAAAGCTATCTGGCGAAATACCCCCATACCGTCATCATCATCAGCCATGACCGCGGCCTTCTGAACCGCGCCGTGACCGGCATCCTGCATCTGGACCAGAAGAAGCTGACCTACTGGCAGGGCGGCTATGACCAGTTCGCCCGGCAGGTGGCCGAACGCCGCGCGGTGCAGGCGGCCGAGGCCAAGAAGGTCGAGGCGCGCCGCGCCCATCTGCAAAGCTTCGTCGACCGCTTCAAGGCCAAGGCCTCAAAAGCCGTGCAGGCGCAAAGCCGGGTGAAGATGCTGGAGAAGCTGACCCCGATCACCGCCCCGGAAGAAGCGAAGAAGGTGGTCTTCACCTTCCCCGAACCCGAAGAACTGTCGCCGCCGATCATCAACATGGAAGGCGCGGCCGTCGGCTATGGCGGCCGGGCGGTGCTGCGGCGGCTGTCGCTGCGCATCGACCAGGATGACCGCATCGCGCTTCTGGGCCGCAACGGCGAAGGAAAGTCCACGCTTTCCAAGCTGTTGGCGGGCAAACTTGATGCGATGGAGGGCCGGCTGCACCGGTCGTCCAAGCTGCGGATCGGCTATTTCGCCCAGCATCAGGTCGATGAGCTGCACATCGACGAAACGCCCCTGCAGCATGTCATGCGGCTGCGGCCGGGGGAACATCAGGCGAAGCTGCGGGCGCGGCTGGCGGGTTTTGGCCTGATGGCGGAACAGGCGGAAACCGTGGTGGGGCGGCTGTCGGGCGGGCAGAAGGCGCGGCTCTCGCTGCTTCTGGCCACCATCGACGCGCCGCATCTGCTGATCCTCGACGAACCGACCAACCACCTTGACATCGAAAGCCGTGAGGCGCTGGTCGAGGCGCTGACCGAATATTCCGGCGCGGTGATCCTTGTCAGCCACGACATGCACCTTCTGGGGCTGGTGGCCGACCGGCTGTGGCTGGTCAAAGGCGGTGCGGTGACGCCCTATACCGAAGACCTTGAGGCCTACCGCCGCATGCTCTTGACCCCGCCCGAGGATGAGGCGAAGCAGGCCGCGAAGCCCGCCGAAAAGCCCCGCCGCGCCAGCCGCGACGAAGTGCTTGCCCTGCGCGCCGAGGTGCGCAAATGCGAGGAACGACTGGGCAAGCTGAACGACATGCGCGACAAGCTGGCGAAGAAGCTGGCCGACCCCGAGTTGTATGAAGACGCGCGCAAGGGTGAGCTGCAAACCTGGAACCGCAAATATGCCGAGGTGATGGAGGGGCTGGACCGCGCCGAGGCAATGTGGATGACGGCGCAGGAGCGGCTGGAAGAGGCGGGCGCCCCCTGATGCCGATGCCCTGGACCTATCGTCAGGCGACGCGGGAATGGCAGGCTTTCCTTGCCGACGCGCGGGAGGCGATGGATCTGGTGACCGACAATGTCACCTATACTGCCGTCGAAGGCGTGCTGCGCGCCTTCCGCCGGCGGCTGACCCCGCAGCAGGCGGTGGATTTCGCGCAGGTGCTGCCTTCGGTCCTGCGGGCGCTGTTCGTGGCCGACTGGCGGCTGGATGAGGGGCCGGTGCCCCCCGGAACCCGGGCCGATTGGACGACCGAGGCGCAGGCGCTGCGGCCCCACCACAACCTGACGCCGGAAAACTGCGTGGCGGCCATTGCGCTGGCGCTCCGCAAGTCGGTGCAGCGCGCCGATCTGGAGCGGGTGCTGGCCGGCCTGCCGCCCTTCGCGGCCGAGTTCTGGTCCACCCCCGGGACCGACCCTGCCACGCTTGGGCCGCGCATCGTCTGACGGCGGCTTGCCAGCCGGGCCCGGGCCGTGCAAGGCTGGGCCATGCCGGACAGCGCCTTTCTCATCACCGCCTTCGCCACGCTTTTCGTGGTGATCGACCCGCCGGGGCTGGTGCCCCTGTTCATCGCGCTGACGCGGGGGATGGATGCCGCCCGCCGCAAGGCGATGGCGCGGCGGGCCTGCCTGATTGCCGCGGTGCTGCTGACCGGCTTCGGTCTGGCGGGCGAGGCGGTTCTGGGCTTCATCGGCATCTCGATGCCGGCCTTCCGCATCGCGGGCGGGCTGTTGCTGTTCCTGACGGCGCTGGACATGCTGTTCGAACGGCGGACGCAACGGCGTGAGGGCCAGCAGGCCGAGCCGGACCATGACCCCTCGGTCTTTCCCTTGGCGACGCCGCTGATCGCGGGGCCGGGGGCGATTGCCTCGATGATCCTCTTGGTCGGGCAGGGCGGCGGCGGCTGGGCGACGGCTTGGGTCGTGGGGCTGATGCTGGCGATGATGGCGGTGACCTTCCTGTTCCTTCTGGCCTCGCCGCCGCTGGAACGGTTGCTGGGCCGCACCGGAACCATCGTGATCACCCGGCTTCTGGGCTGCTGCTGGCGGCCCTGTCGGTGCAGTTCGTGATCGACGGGGTGAAGGGGACGGGGCTGATCTGACGGCGGTGGCTTGCCACGGCGGGTGGGGATGGTGCGTGTGAACACGCACCCTACACGGCATCACATGACATTGTCCGGGCGGGAGAAGGCGAGGCACTGCCTCGCCCCGCCCGCGCGCGACGGTTCAAGCGGAAACGGCGCGGCACGAAATGCCAGAGGCCGGCGCCCGACCCGGCGGGCGAGAAGCGCCCGCCACGGGCGGGGCGGGCGCTGGCCGGGCCTTTGAGGCCCGACCTCGCAAGGTGAATCGTTGCGCGGTGGCGAAGGCGATGGCCTTCGCCAAGGGGGCCGGATTGGTGCGTGTGAACACGCATCCGACGGCAATAGAGGCGATCATGGGCTGCCCGGGCGGGAGAAGGCGAGGCAATGACTCGCCCCCGCCCGCGCGCGACAAATCAGCCTGAGTCGGTGCGGCACGCGATGCCAGAGGCCAGCGCCCGCCATGGGCGGGGCGGGCGCTGGCCGGGCCTTTGAGGCCCGTCCTTGCTGGGTGAAGCGTGGCTCGGTGACGAAGGCGATGGC
>JACZKR010000424.1 GCA_014859945.1 Paracoccaceae bacterium
ATCGGCCCCCGCGCCCCGGGCAAAGCGCCCCCGCAGCCCGGCCAGCGCGGTTTCGGGAATGCCCGGCCCGTCATCCTCGACCGCGATCACCGCCAGATCGCCGGCGCGGGCGACCGACACCGTCACCTCGGCCCCCCGCCCGGCATAGCCAAGGGCGTTGTCGATCAGGTTCTTCAGCGCCTCGGACAAGAGGACCGCCTCGGCCCGCACCTGCACCGGCGCCCCTTCGAAGCCCAGATCGATCCCCGCCTCGGCCGCACGCGGGATCATCTCTCCGGTCAGGTCGCGGGCCAGCGCGGCCGCATCCAGCGTGCCGGCGCCGGGCCGGGCCGAGGCCACATCGACCCGCGCCAGCAGCAGAAGCTGCGCCAGAATGCGCTCGGCATCGGCCAGCGCGGCATCGCCCTTGGCGGCGGCATCGCGGGCGGCGCCGGGGCTTTCGGCCCGCTGCGCCAGCGCCAGTTGCGTGCGGATCACCGCAAGGGGGGTGCGCAGCTGGTGGCTGGCGTTGCCGGTAAAGTTGCGCAGCGCCTGCAACGCGGTATCCAGCCGCGCGATGAAGGAATTCACCGCCTCGACCAGCCCCTGAACCTCGGCCGGAACGTCAGAGCGGATGGGCGACAGATCGTCGGGCGACCGCGCGGCAATCGCCTCGCCCAGACGGTTCAGCGGGCGCAGCGCCAGGGGAACCGTGATCCACACAATCGCCGCCGCCCCCAGGATCATCCCCAGAAGCCGCAGGGCCGAGCGGAACAGGATCGCACCGGCCAGTTCGCGGCGGGCCAGCGTCGATTCGGCGACCGTCACCCGGAAGGGGATCGACTCGACCCCGGTCGAGGCGGTGCGCGCCAGCGTGATGATGCGGATGGGTTCGCCGGCAAAGAAACCATCGGCATAACCCGCCCCGTCGCGGCCCGGCGTGGCGGGGGGCAACTGGTCATAGCCGGTCAGGAAACCCTGCGGCCCGTCCACCCGGTAGAACACCCGGTCCTGCGCGGTAGAGGTCAGCATCTCCAGCGCGGAATAGGGGATATCGACCTGCAGCGCGGCATCGTCGCCCACCGTCACCCGCTCGGCAATCGCCATGGCAGACCCGGCCAGCACCCGGTCCGAGACCGAGGTGGCGGTGCCCACCGCCTCGCGCCAGGTATCGGCCAGCGCCAGCAGGCCCAGAACGGCGGTCGCCGCCAGAAGCCAGCCCAGAAGGCGGCGGCGCAGCGACCCCATCAGCCGCCCCGGTCGATGTAATAGCCGATGCCGCGCGCGGTGCGCAGATGCACCCCATGGGGCGCAAGGCGGCGGCGCAGGCGGCTGGCGTATTGTTCAATCGCGTTGTCCGACAGGCTGTCATCCAGCGAGGTCAGCGACTGCACGATGGCCTCTTTCGCCACCACCTTGCCGGCGCGCATGAACAGCAGTTCCAACAGCGCATGTTCGCGGGCCGGCAGGTCCAGCGGCTGGCCCGCCGCCATGAACCGCCGCGCCGCAAGGTCCAGCGTCACCTCGCCCACCGTCACCACGGCGGCCCGCAGCCCCGCCTGACGGCGCAGCAGCGAGCGCACCCGCGCCTCGAACTCGCCGATATCGAAGGGCTTCACCATGTAGTCGTCGGCGCCAAGATCCAGCCCGCGCACGCGGTCTTCGGGCGCGCCGCGCGCCGTCAGGATCATCACCGCCGCCTGATTGTGGCGGCCGCGCATGGCGCGCAGCACCGAAAGACCGTCCATCTCGGGCAGGTTCAGATCAAGGATCACCAGATCAAAGCTTTCCGCCGCCGCCAGCGCCTCGGCCGAGGCGCCATCGGCCACCCGGTCCACCGCATGGCCAGCGCCGGTCAGCAGTTGCGCCAGCCCCTCGGCCAGCGCCTCATTGTCCTCGACCAAGAGAATGCGCATCCGGTCCTCCCGCCGCCGATCCTAGGGCCGAACCTTGGCGCGCGGCAAGCCGCTGCCACGGTTGCCCGGTGGCGCCGGCCCTGCCATGATGGCGCCATGCTGGCCCGGCTGACCGCTGTCCTTCTGGCCCTTGCCCCGCCCGCCGGGGCCGAGGTCTTTACCTTCCCCGCGCCTTCGGGCGCTGCGGGGGATGAACTGGTCATCTATTCGTCACTGGACGAACGGCTGGCCCTGCCGCTGATCGAGGGCTTTCAGGAACAGCACCCCGATGTCGCCGTGCGCTACGAAGACCTGCTGACCGGCGAGATCAACGCCCGCATCATCGCCGAGACCGATGCCGGCGGCACCACCGCCGATCTGGCCTTTTCGTCGGCCATGGACCTGCAGGTGAAACTTGCCAATGACGGCTACGCCCGCGAGACCGAGGTTGAGGCTTCGGCCGGCTGGCCCCGCTGGGCCAACTGGCGCAACATGGCCTATGCCATGACGTTCGAGCCGGCAGTTCTGGTCTATCACAAGCCCAGCTTCGCCGGCCGCCCCCCGCCCGCGACGCGGTTCGAGTTGCTGGACTGGCTGCGGCAGGGCGGCGCGGCGGTTCAGGGCCGCATCGGCACCTATGACATCGAACGTTCGGCCGTGGGCTATCTGTTCCTGGCCCGCGACCAGGAACATTTCGCCGATATCTGGACGCTGGTCGGCGCCATGGGCAAGGCGGGGGTGCAGCAGTTCCCGACCTCGCAGGAAATCCTTGAGCGGGTGTCGGACGGGCGGCTGGCGGTAGGCTACAACATCCTTGGCTCTTACGCCGCCGACTGGGCCCGCCAGCACCCCGATGTCGGGCTGGTGCTGCCGCATGACTTCACCGTTGTCGTGTCCCGCGTGGCGCTGGTGCCGCGGGCCGCGCGGCGGGCCGATCTTGGCGCGCTGTTCCTGGGCTATTTCATGTCGCGGGCGGGCCAGACGATTCTGGCCGAAAAGCTGCGCCTGCCGGCCGTCAGCCTTGAGGTGTCGGACGACAACAGCGCCCGCACCATGCAAGAGGCGCTGGGGGCGCAACTGCGCCCGGTGCCCGTCAGCCCCGGGGTTCTGGTCTATCTGGATCAGGCCAAGCGCGCCCGCCTGATCGCGCGCTGGAAATCCGCCATCGCCGGAAACTGACCGGTCCGCAGCCTGCAAGGTTTTTGTGCAGGCGGCGGCAGAACCTGTCAGCTTTGCGTCAGGTTGATGTGCTTTCTCGACTCATCCGGGTGGAGGCCCGGCATTTGGGAGGACATCAGAATGAAACACACGCTTTTCGCGGGTCTTGTCGCGGCTGCGCTGGCGGTTCCGGCCTATGCGGGCGATTACATGATCATGGCGCCCGCCGCACCGGGCGGCGGCTGGGACCAGACCGCGCGCACCATGCAGGAAGTGCTGGGCGCGGAAGGCATCTCGGGTTCGGTGCAGGTGCAGAACGTTCCGGGCGCCGGCGGCACCGTGGGACTGGCCCAGTTCGTTTCGCAGAACGCCGGCAAGGGCGATCAGCTGATCGTCGGCGGCTATGTGATGGTGGGCGCGATCCTG
This sequence comes from Paracoccaceae bacterium, assembly GCA_014859945.1. GTDB lineage: Bacteria > Pseudomonadota > Alphaproteobacteria > Rhodobacterales > Rhodobacteraceae > Fuscibacter. The sequence goes on from JACZKR010000424.1 coordinate 3,459, forward strand.
ACCAACGCCTCGCCCGTCTCGCTGGCCGACGTGACGCCCATCGCCCGCCTGACCGGGGAATATGAGGCCATCGTGGTTCCCGCCTCTTCGCCGATCCAGAACATCGGCGAACTGGTCGAGGCGCTGAAGGCCGATCCGGGCGCGGTCAGCTGGGCCGGCGGTTCGGCCGGCGGCACCGACCATATCGCGGTGGGCCTTCTGGCCAAGGCCGCGGGCGTTGACCCCACCAAGATCAACTACATCGCCTATTCCGGCGGCGGTGAGGCGCTGGCCGCGATCCTGGGCAGCCAGGTGACCGCAGGCATCTCGGGTCTGGGAGAGTTCAAGGCGCAGGCCGATGCCGGCACGCTGCGCATTCTGGCCGTCACCTCGGAAGAGCGGATCGAGGGCGTCGACGCGCCGACGCTGAAGGAAGCCGGGCTGGACGTGGTGCTGCAGAACTGGCGGATGGTCGCCGCCGCGCCGGGCATCTCGGCCGACCAGAAGGCCGCGATCCTGGCCGATGTCGAGAAGATGGTGAACTCGGCCTCGTGGCAGACCGCGCTGGAAACCAAGGGCTGGGCCAACACCTATCTGGCCGGCGATGCCTTCCAGGCGCAGCTTGACGCCGACATCGCCTCGACCGAGACGATCCTCAAGGACATCGGTCTGGTAAAATGAGCGGGTTCAACCCCTCGCAGCGCCGCCCCGACGGGGTGGCGCTTGTCACGGCGGCGGCGCTTGGCGCCGTGGCCGTGCTGATCTGGACCGACGCCGCCCGGCTGCCGCAGGACGCGGGCTATTCCGGCGTCGGCCCGGCCGATGTGCCGCGCTGGATCGCCGGATGCCTTGGCGGGCTTGCGCTGTGGTCGCTGGTCGCGGCCTTCCGCGAAGCGCCCGAGGCGCCGCCGCGTCAGGCCTGGGGGCCGGTTCTGTGGATCGTCGCGGGGCTTCTGGCCCAGCTTGTGCTGCTGCAGCCGGTCGGGTTCTCGGTGGCGACGGGGCTTCTTTTCGCCTGCACCGCCCGCGGCTTCGGCAAGCGGAACCTCATGGTCACCGTGCCTGTGGGCATCGTCTTTGCGCTGGCGATCCATCTGGTCTTTGCCGGTCTTCTGAAACTCAGCCTGCCCGCCGGGCCGCTGGAAAACCTGTTCCTTGGGGGCTGACATGGCCGGTTTCGACTTGCTGATGCAGGGTCTGGTCGCGGCGATGGACCCGATGCTCTTGCTTTACGCCCTGATCGGCGTGACGCTGGGCACCGCCGTGGGCGTGCTGCCCGGCATCGGCCCGGCGCTGACCGTGGCGCTGCTTCTGCCGGTGACCTACGGGCTGGACCCGGCGGGGTCGCTGATCATGTTCGCGGGCATCTATTACGGCGGGATGTATGGCGGCTCGACCACCTCGATCCTGTTGAACACACCGGGCGAAAGTGCCTCGATCATCACGGCGCTTGAGGGCAACAAGATGGCCCGCGCCGGGCGCGGCGGGCCGGCGCTGGCCACCGCCGCCATCGGATCGTTCGTGGCCGGGCTGATCGCCACGCTGCTTCTGGCCTTTCTTGCGCCCAGCGTCGTCAAGATCGCCATCGCCTTCGGCCCGCGCGACTATTTCGCGCTGATGGTGCTGGCCTTCGTCACCGTGTCGTCGGCCTTCGGCGACAGCACGCGCAAGGGGCTGATCTCGCTGTTCGTCGGCCTGTCGCTGGCGCTGGTGGGGATTGACCAGCTCAGCGGTCAGGCCCGGCTGGCCTATGGCGTGCCGCAGCTTCTGGACGGGATCGAGGTTACCACGCTGGCCGTCGCCATGTTCGCCTTGGGTGAGGCGCTGTTCGTCGCCGGACAGGGCGGCCCGGGTGAGGCAAAAGTGATCGCCGTCAAGGGCTCGGTCTGGATGACGCGGAAAGACTGGGCGCGGTCGTGGAAGCCATGGCTGCGCGGCACCGCCCTGGGCTTTCCCATCGGCGCCATGCCGGCGGGCGGGGCCGAAATCGGCACTTTCCTGTCCTATGCCACCGAAAAGCGGCTGACCAAGCACCCCGAGGAATTCGGCAACGGCGCCATCGAAGGCGTCGCCGGCCCCGAGGCCGCGAACAACGCCAGCGCGGCGGGCACGCTGGTGCCGCTGCTGACGCTGGGCCTGCCCACCAGCGCCACGGCCGCCATCATGCTGGCGGGGTTCCAGCAGTTCGGCCTGCAGCCGGGGCCGCTGCTGTTTGCCACCAACCCCGATCTGGTGTGGAGCCTGATCGCCTCGCTGCTGATCGCCAATGCGATGCTTCTGGTGCTGAACCTGCCGCTGATCGGGCTGTGGGTGCGGCTCCTGACCATTCCGCGGCCGTGGCTTTATGCCGGCATTCTGGTCTTTGCCACGCTGGGCACGATCGGCGCCAACCCCTCGCCGGTCGAGCTGTTCATGCTGCTGTGCTTTGGCGTCATGGGCTATCTGATGCGGCTTTACGGCTTTCCCATCGCGCCGGTGGTGGTGGGGCTGATCCTGGGACCGATGGCAGAACAGCAATTGCGCCGCGCGCTGTCGATCAGTCAGGGCGACCTGACGACGCTGGTCGCCTCGCCCGTCTCGGCCGTGCTGCTGGCGCTGGCTTTCCTGGCGCTGGTGGTGCCGATGGTTCTGCGGATGCGGGGCAAGGGACAGGTTCTGACGCAGCTTGCCGCCGACGAGGATTGACAGTTCCCGCAAGGCGAAAATGGCAAGGCCCGGCTTCGGCCGGGCCTTTTGCCATGCGTCAGGCGCATGGCGGACATCGCCATTGCTGCGTTGCAGAATGGGCCTGCGGAGCCCATGTTTCAGGCGTCACAGCGTGACAGAAAGCGAGCCTGACATGAAAAATCTGAACGCGGCCTTCTCGCAGATTTCGCAAGCCTTCGCCCTCTTGGGCGACAGCATCGAAGCCGCCCGCGCCGTGCGCGCCCACTGCAAGCCCGACGCCGCCGTGCTGCGCCGGCTGGGCATCTCGCCCGAAACCTTCCCCTCGCGGTTCTGACCCGGGCGGCGGAGGTCAGACCTCCTCCACCATCACGACGCCCTGCATCGCCTTGATGGCGCCCCGGATCTGGGGCGTCACCGGATAGGGACGGGGCAGCAGAATATCAATCTCGCGCCCGCCGTCATCGGCCACGCACAGGGTGATCCGGGCGCGGTTGCGGCCCTCCAGCCGGTCCAGCAGCCCCGCCAGCGAGGTCACCGCCTCGGGCCGGTTGAGGTGAACCCGCAGATCGGCTGCCCCCGCTTCGGCCGCGACATTGTCGATGGGCTGCGCACCGCGCGCCAGAAGCTTCAGCGTCTCACCTTCCAGATTGGCCTCGACCGTCAGCACGACATTGCGGCCCGGCTCCAGATGGTCGCGCGCCTGTTCCAGCGTGTCGGAAAACACCGTAACTTCGTAAAGCCCGGTCGGATCGGACAGCTGCACGAAGGCAAAGCGGTTGCCCTTGGCGGACTTGCGTTCCTGCCGGGATGAGACCGACCCGGCCAGCTTGGCCACCAGCGGCCCGCCCTCGGCCAGCCGCGCCACCTCGGCCAGCGTCTTCACATCCTTGCGCTTCAGGGCCGACATGTAGTCATCCAGCGGATGCCCCGACAGGTAGAAGCCGATGGCCTGATGTTCATGCGCCAGCCGTTCGACCGGCAGCCAGTCATCGCGGCCGGGGATGCGGGGTTCGGGAATATCCTCGCCCGCCGTGCCGAACAGGCTTACCTGATCGGACACCCGCGCCTCATGCACGGCGGCCGAATAGGCCACCAGCGCATCCAGCGCCTCGAACACCCGGGCGCGGTTGGGATCAAGCTGATCGAAGGCCCCGGCGCGGGCCAGCATTTCCAGGGGCCGCTTGCCGATCCGCTTCAGATCGACGCGCCGCGCGAAATCGTAAAGCGTGGCAAAGGGCTTGTCGCCGCGCGCCTCGGTGATCATGCGCATCGCCTCGACGCCGACGTTCTTCAGCGCGCCCAGCGCATAGACGACAGACTGGCCGCGCACGCTGAAGGTGGCAAGGCTGGCGTTCACGCAAGGCGCCACCGTGGGAATGCCCAGCTTGTCCAGCTCGCGTTTGTAGACCGCCAACTTGTCGGTCAGGTGGATATCGCAGTTCATGACGCCCGCCATGAACTCGACCGGGTGGTTGGCCTTCAGCCAGCCGGTCTGATAGCTGACCACGGCATAGGCGGCGGCGTGGGACTTGTTGAAACCGTAATTCGCGAATTTCTCAAGCAGGTCAAAGACCTCACCGGATTTCTTCGCGTCGATGCCGTGAGTCTTCTGGCAGCCTTCGATGAATTTGGGCCGTTCCTTGGCCATTTCCTCGGCAATCTTCTTGCCCATGGCGCGGCGCAACAGGTCGGCGCCGCCAAGGCTGTAGCCGCCCATGACCTGCGCGATCTGCATCACCTGTTCCTGATAGACGATGATGCCCTGCGTCTCGGCCAGGATATGGTCGATCGTCGGGTGGATCGATTCCAGCGGCCGCAGCCCGTGCTTCACCTCGCAGTAGGTCGGAATGTTCTCCATCGGGCCGGGGCGGTAAAGCGCCACCAGCGCCACGATATCCTCGATGCAGGTGGGTTTCATGCGCCGAAGCGCATCCATCATGCCCGAGCTTTCCACCTGAAACACCGCAACCGTCTTGGCGGCCGCGTAAAGCTCATAGGTCGCCTTGTCGTCCAGCGGGATATGGCCGATGTCATTCTCGGCCCCCGGAGGCGGGTCATAAAGGCGCCGGCCGTCGGCGGCCTCATGCAGGCTGCGCCCGGTTCCGCGGATCAGGTCGATGGCGTTCTGGATCACCGTCAGAGTCTTGAGGCCGAGGAAGTCGAACTTCACCAGCCCCGCGGCCTCGACCCATTTCATGTTGAACTGGGTGGCCGGCATGTCGGACCGCGGGTCCTGATAGAGCGGCACCAGCTCATCCAGCGGGCGGTCGCCGATCACCACGCCGGCGGCATGGGTGCTGGCGTTGCGGTAAAGCCCCTCGATCTGTTCGGCATAGGTCAGAAGGCGGCCCACCACCTCTTCCTTCGCCGCCTCGCGCAGGCGGGGTTCATCGGCCAGCGCCTTGGTGATGCTGACGGGCTTCACCCCTTCGACCGGGATCATCTTGGACAGGCGGTCCACCTGCCCGTAGGACATCTGCAACACGCGCCCCACGTCGCGCACCGCCGCCTTGGACAGAAGCGCGCCGAAGGTGATGATCTGGGCCACCTTGTCGCGGCCGTATTTGCCCTGAACATAGCGGATCACCTCTTCCCGCCGGTCCATGCAGAAGTCGATGTCGAAGTCGGGCATCGACACCCGCTCGGGGTTCAGGAAGCGTTCGAACAGCAGCGCATAGCGCAGGGGGTCAAGATCGGTGATGGTCAGCGCATAGGCCACCAGCGACCCCGCGCCCGAACCCCGGCCCGGCCCCACCGGAATGCCTTCGTTCTTGGCCCATTTGATGAAGTCGGACACGATCAGGAAATAGCCGGGAAAACCCATCTTCTCGATGATGTCGACTTCGAAGGCCAGCCGCGCCTCATATTCCGCACGCGGCGCCGCCAGCGGAATGACGGCCAGCCGCCGTTCCAGCCCCTCCCAGGCCTGACGGCGCAGTTCTTCGACCTCATCATCGGCAAAGCGCGGCAGGATCGGCTTGCGCTTTGAAGCCATGAAGGCACAGCGCCGGGCGATTTCCACCGTATTGGCCAGGGCCTCGGGCAGATCGGCGAACAGCGCGCACATCTCGGCTTCGGATTTCAGGTAGTGCTGCGGCGTCAGCCTCCGGCGCGGCTCCTGCTGGTCCACATAGGCGCCCTCGGCAATGCAGATCAGCGCGTCATGCGCCTCATACATCTCGGCCTTCGGGAAATAGACATCGTTGGTCGCCACCAGCGGCAGCGCCATCTGATAGGCCAGCGCGATCAGCCCGCGTTCGCTTTGCGCCTCGGCTTCGGGCAGGGCGCCGCCTTCGCCGGGGTGGCGCTGCAACTCGACGTAAAGCCGACCCGGATAGATGCTCGCCAGCCGCTCCAGCAGCGCCGCCGCCTTGGCCCCC
>JACZKR010000056.1 GCA_014859945.1 Paracoccaceae bacterium
GGCCGAGATGATGGGGCCGGGCGCCCCCGATTTCGGCGCAGCCAGCGACGGCGACGGCGACCGCAACATGGTGGTCGGGCGGGGGGCCTATGTCTCGCCCTCGGACAGTCTGGCGGTGCTGGCGGCCAATGCCCATCTGGCGCCGGGTTATGCCCGCGGTCTGGCGGGCGTCGCGCGGTCGATGCCCACGTCGGCCGCGGCCGACCGGGTGGCGGCGGCGCTGGGGATTGCCAGCTTTGAAACGCCGACGGGGTGGAAATTCTTCGGCAACCTGCTGGATGCCGGCAAGGCCACGCTTTGCGGCGAGGAAAGCTTTGGCACCGGCAGCGACCATGTGCGTGAAAAGGACGGGCTTTGGGCGGTGCTCTTGTGGCTGAACATCCTGGCCGTGCGCAAGGAATCGGTGGCCGATATCCTGGCGGCGCATTGGGCGAAGTTCGGCCGCAACTACTACAGCCGCCACGATTTCGAGGCGATCCCCGCCGACAAGGCCGATGCGATGATGGCGGCCCTGCGCGGCCGGCTGGCCAGCCTTGCCGGCACCGGGGTGGCGGGGCTTGAGGTCGAGGCGGCCGATGATTTCGCCTATACCGACCCGGTCGACGGCTCGGTCAGCCGGGGGCAGGGCGTGCGGGTGCTGTTCGCCGGCGGGTCGCGCTTTGTCATGCGGCTGTCGGGTACCGGCACCGAAGGCGCGACGCTGCGGCTTTATCTCGAGCGCTATGTGCCGGGGCCCGAGGGCCTTGCCGAAGACCCGCAGGCGGCGCTGGCGCCGGTGATCGCCGCCGCTCATGCGCTGGCCGATATCGCGGGCTTTACCGGGCGCACCGCGCCGGACGTGGTCACCTGACGCAACGGCGGGGGGCCGTCTGCCCCCCGCACCCCCCGAGAGTATTTGCAAAGGTGCAATGGCAGGGGCCATTCGCGACATGACCCTGTCGTGAAAACGACAGAAGCCGGGCCGGTTTGCGCCAGACTTGACAGAGGTGTCGAGAATGGCGGGGAGGCCAGCGATGAGCGAGCAACGGCGCAGCGGGCGGCAGGCAAGAACGGCGGAACGCAGCCGCAAGGGCGGCGGTCTGGGCCGGCCCTATATCACCCGCAACATCCCGACCTATGACATTCTGGGCGAAGAGAACCTCCGCCGGATCGAGGCGGCGGCCGACCGTATTCTGGCCGAGACCGGCATCGAGTTCCGCGACGATCCGGTGGCGCTGGACCATTGGCGCCGCGCCGGGGCCAAGGTGGACGGGCTTCTGGTGAAGTTCGAGCCGGGCCTTCTGCGCGACATCCTGCAGACCGCCCCGGCCGAATTCACCCAGCACGCCCGCAACCCGGCGCATTCGGTGCGGATCGGGGGGAAGAACGTGGTCTTCGCCCCGGCCTACGGCAGCCCCTTCGTGATGGATCTGGACCGCGGGCGGCGCTTCGGCACGCTGGAGGATTTCCGCAATTTCATCAGGCTGGCGCAGGCCAGTCCGAACTTCCACCACTCGGGCGGGACGATCTGCGAACCGACGGATGTGCCGGTGAACAAGCGGCATCTGGACATGGTGATGGCGCATATCGAGCTGTCGGACCGGCCCTTCATGGGGTCAGTCACCGCCGAAGAACGCAGCGAAGACAGCATCGAGATGTGCCGCATCCTGTTCGGGCAGCAGTTCGTGGACGAAAACTGCGTGATCCTGGGCAACGTCAACGTGAACTCGCCGCTGGTCTGGGACGGCACGATGACCAAATCCCTGCGCGCCTACGCGCGGTCAAATCAGGCGGCGGTGATCGTGCCCTTCATCCTGGGCGGGGCGATGGGGCCGGTGACCAATGCCGGGGCCATCGCCCAATCGCTGGCGGAAACCATGGCGGGCTGCGCGCTGACCCAGCTGGAACGGCCCGGCGCGCCGGTGATCTTCGGCAACTTCCTGTCCTCGATGAGCCTGCGGTCGGGCAGCCCGACCTTCGGCACGCCGGAACCGGCGATCGGCAGCATGGTGATCGGGCAGCTGGCGCGGCGGCTGAAGCTGCCGCTGCGCTGTTCGGGCAACTTCACCACCTCGAAACTGCCCGATGCGCAGGCAATGACCGAGGGCACGATGAGCATGCTGGCCGCCATCCATTGCGGCGCCAATTTCATCCTGCATTCGGCCGGGTTCCTGGATGGGCTTCTCAGCATGTCCTATGAGAAGTTCATGCTGGATGACGACCTGTGCGGCGCGCTGCATTCCTATCTGGACGGGGTGGTGATCGACGACAACCAGCTGGCCGTCGATGCCTTTGCCGAGGTGGGGCCGGGCAACCATTTCTTCGGTTGTTCGCATACGATGGCGAATTATGAGACCGCCTTCTGGGACAGCGGTCTGGCCGACAACGAGCCTTTCGAGAAATGGGAGGCGGCGGGGTCAACCGATGCCGCGACGCGGGCCAACCGGGCGTGGAAGAAGCGGCTGGCGGAATATGAGGCGCCGGCGCTGGATGAGGGGCTGCGTGAGGGGCTGGCCGATTTCGTCGCCCGCCGCAAGGAGGGCATGGCCGACGCCTGGTATTAGGGCGTGCGGCGGTGCCCCTGAGCCCGGCCATCGCCGGGGTCACGCGGTGCCGATTCCCCCTTGGCCCGCCGGTTGCCCCAAAGGCCGCCGGCCAGCGCCCGCCCCGCCCATGGCGGGCGCTTCTCGCCCGCCGGGGCAGGCGCCGGCCTCGGGATTTACTTCTGGCTGGCGGTCTTGTGGTGGCTTGGTCGCTGCGGGCGGGGAAACGCGGTGCGTTTCCTGTTCCGCCCGGATACTCTGGCCACTAACCCGCGCCGAGCGCCTGCCAGCGCCCGTCCTGCCGGCGAAAGCGCATGGGCGGGCGGGGGGCGAAGGCGCCGCCTTCGGGGGCGACCCATGAGGTCAGCGTCAGGTCGGGCCCCGCCACCTCGATCACCGACAGGTCGTTGCTGCCGGTCTTGCGGCGGGTCGAGATCGCGGTGCCGGCCTGCAGGAACAGCATGCCCTGCGCCTGCCCGGCGATGCCGGAATGCGGCATGTGGGTGTGGCCCGACAGCACCACCTCGGCCCCCGTGGCGGCCAGACGGTCCAGCGTGGCGGGCGGGTCGGCCATATCGGCGGGGGTGCCGTCGGCAGCGGGAACCGGGGCGTGGTGCAGGACGGCGATGCGCATGGCACCGGCCGGGGCGGCGGCAAAGGCCTGTGCCAGACGCGCGGCCGAGGACCGGCGCAAAATCCCCGATTTCCACACCAGCGGGTTGGCGGTGTTCACCCCCTGCACCACGACGCCCGGCAGGGTCAGCCCCGGCTCGGCCGGACCGAAGGCGCGGCGATAGCCGGCAAAGGGCGCGGCCAGCCGGCGGACAAGGTTGTAAAGCGGCGCATCGTGGTTGCCCGGCACGCACAGGACCGGCGCGGGCAGGCGGCGCAGCCAGGCCGCCGCCGCATCAAACTGGCCCGCCCGGGCGCGTTGCGTCAGATCGCCGGATACGATCACCGCATCGGGCGGCAGGCGGGCGGCAATCGCCTCGACCGCCTCGGGCAGGCGGGTATCGACCGTGCCGAAATGCAGGTCGGATATATGCAGCAGGCGGATCATGCGGCGGGGGCATCCGGTTCGGCAGGGGGCGGCAGGATCACCGTCAGCGCCTCGGGTGCGATGCGCAGCCGCAGCGGCAGGGCCATGCGCAGCTTTTCCCCGTCCAGCGCCACCGAGACATCGCGGCGGCCGGGAATGGCAATGTCGATCGCCTGCGGCGTGGTCAGGATCAGGTCGCGGCCATGAACCGGGCGGCGGCGGATCAGCCGCCAGGCGCTGGCCAAAAGCGCCAGCCGGCTCTGGTGGGGTGACAGGAACAGGGCGAAACGGTCGGCCGAAATCGCTTCGGCCCCGTCCAGCCCGAACTGGTCCAGCTGATAGGCCGACCGCGCGACAAAGGCCACCGGCGTGCGCGCGGCGCGGGTCTGGCCGTCTTCGGTCAGCTGCATCCGGTAGGGGCGCTGGAACCGCAGGATCGTCCGCAGCGAGGCGACATGCGCCAGAATCCGGTAGCGGCCGAAGCGGGCATAGGCCGCCTCACGCTCATCCAGGATCGCGGGGTAAAGGCCCAGCGAGACGTTGTTCAGGAACACCCGGTCGTTCAGCGTGCCCACGGCAATGCCATGCGGGCGGCCCGACAGGATGGCGCGGGCGGCGGCTTCGGGGTCTTCGGGCATGCCAAGGCCGCGGGCGAAATAGTTGAAGGTGCCAAGGGGCAGCACGGCCATGGCGGCGGCGCCGCCCTGCACGGCATGGGCCACGCCCGCCACCGTGCCATCGCCCCCGGCGGCGACGATGACGGGGAAGCCTTCGGCCAGCGCGGCCTGCGTCGCGCGGGCCGGATCGCCGCGAAAGGGGCGCAGCGCGGCGCGGGGGCCAAAGACGTTCATCGCCCGCATCAGCGCGCCCCCGTCGCGGGCGGCGGTGCCGGCCCCCGGATTGGCGATGACGCAGATGTCGGGGGCGGGGGCCACGGGCCTATCCCCTCAGCCCGGTTTCTTCCAGCAGCCCCAGACGCTTGGCCTCATAATAGTAGCCCCTGGCATACCACATCACCGCCCGGTCCTGATTACCGCGCGAGACGATCCAGGCCCCGCGCAGGTATTTGCCGGCAAACTCCAGATTGGTTTCGGCATCCAGAAGCCCCTCGGGGCTGCCGCGATAGCCCATGGTCTGGGCGGTCTGCGGCAGGATCTGCATCAGCCCGTAATAGGGGCCGTTGCGGGCGGCGGGGTTGTAGTTGCTTTCGCGCTTGACCACGCGGTGCAGCAGGCTTTCGGGAATGTCGTGGATGCGCGCCCATTTGGCGATCAGCCGCTGCATCTCGGGCGTGTTGCCGGGCTCAACGGGCGCGCGATCGGGCGCGTCGCGGCGGCCGCCGCAGGCGGCAAGGGCCGAGAGGGCCAGAAGGGCAAGCAGGTCACGGCGGTTCATGGGCACCTCGGGGTTGCGCGCGCCTTGCGGTTCTAGCGGGGCAGGGGCCGGCACGGAAGGCCCCGGCTGCAGGCTTCGGCGGAATGCGACCGAAGTCTGGGTGGTCATGCCCGCCGCGCGTGCTAACCTGTAGCTCCGCCAGCGCCCGCCAGCCCTACGAGGTGCCAGATGACCGCCCCCGCTTCTGCGGACCAGCCCGCCGCAACCGCGCCGCCGCGCGCCCTGAACCGGGCGCTGATCGTGGATGATCATCCGCTGTTCTGCGACGCGCTGGCCATGACGCTGAAGGTGGTGGCCGGGCTGATGCAGGTGGAAACCGCCGGCCGTCTGGATGAGGCGCTGGCGCGGCTGGACCGCGCGCCGGTGCCCGATCTGGTGGTGCTGGATCTGAACCTGCCCGACGTCGACGGGCTTGACGGGCTGGTGCGGCTGCGCCTGTCGGTGCCGGATGTGCCGGTGCTGGTGGTGTCGTCCTTGGCCGATGGCCGGGTGGTGGCGGCGGCCCTGCGGGCGGGGGCGGCGGGCTTTGTGCCCAAGCATTCGCACCGCGACACCTACCGCGCCGCGGTTGAGGCGATCCGCGCCGGGCGCAGCTTCGTGCCAGAGGGCGTGGCGGTGGACACCGGCGGCGGCGCGGGCGAAGAGGCGGTGGCGCGGCTGGGCCTTCTGACGCGCCAGCAGGCCCGCATCCTGCAGCTGATCTGCGAGGGCAAGCTGAACAAGCAGATCGCCTGGGATCTGAACATCGCCGAAACCACGGTGAAGGCCCATGTGACGGCGATCATGCGCAAGCTGGGCGTTCTCAGCCGCACGCAGGCGGTGCTGATCGCCAAAGAGGCGCGCTTTGAGTCCCTGACACCGGAAAGCGGTTGAACGGTCAGGGGCCTGCGGGCAGGTTCGGCTTGGGAGGGCCGGGGGAAGATATGCGCGATACGCGGGGAATGGCAGGGTGGCCGGGCGGCGGGCTTCTGGCCCGGGCTTCGGTGCCTGCGGGCCATCCCGATGCGGCCGGCGCGCTGATCGCGGCGCTGGGGCCGGAGCCTCTGGCCGCGCTTTTCGTCTTTGCCGCGCCCGAGGCCGATCTGGCGGCGCTGGCCCGGGGGCTGACGCTGCGTCTGGGTGCGGTGCCGGTGGTGGGCTGCACCACGGCGGGTGAGATTTCGGCCGAAGGCTATGCCGAGGGTGAAATTGTCGCCGTTGGTCTGCCGGCAGCGCTTTTCGCCGCGACCAGCCTTCTGATCCCCGATCTGGGCCGGGTGGAGCCCGATGCGCTGATCGGCCGGCTGATCCGCGCCCGCGCCGGCCTTGCCCAGCAGGCGCCGGACTGGGAGGGAGAGTTCGCCTTTCTGGTCGTCGACGGCCTGTCGGTGCGCGAGGATGAACTGGCGCCGGCACTGGCGCGCGGCCTTGGGCCGGTGCCGCTGTTCGGCGGCTCGGCCGGCGACGGCACGCGGTTCGGCCAGACCTTCGTGCTGCATGACGGCGCGGTGCTGCAGAACGCCGCCGTCGTGACGCTGGTGCGCACGGCGGCGCGGGTAAAGGTGTTCAGCCTTGACCATCTGCGCCCGACCGGGCTGCGCATGGTGGTCACCGGCGCCGATCCGCAGAACCGCGTCGTCCACCAGATCAACGCCGAACCGGCGGCGCGCGAATATGCCCGCCTTCTGGGCAAGGACCCGGGTCAGCTGACCACCTTCACCTTTGCCGCCCATCCGGTGGTGGTGCGGATCGGCGGCACCCATCATGTCCGCGCGATCCAGCAGATGCGGCCGAACGGCGATCTGGTGTTCTTCTCGGCGATTGATGAGGGCGTGGTGCTGACGCTGGCCGAGCCTGCGGATATGGCCGCCCATCTGGCGCAGGCGCTGGACGGGCTGGCGGCGGGCGGGCAGGCGCCGGCCATTCTGGCCTGCGACTGCATCCTGCGGCGGCTGGAGGCGCAGGAGAAACAGAAATACGGCGCGATCTCCGCCCTTCTGCGCGCCCATGGGGTGGTGGGCTTTTCCACCTATGGCGAGCAGATGGGCGCGATGCACGTCAACCAGACCATGACGGGCGTGGCGCTTTATCCGCCCGCAGGCGGCCTGCCATGATCGAGGGCCTGATCAACCCCGCCGACAGCGCCGAGCGGCAGAACGAAAAGCTTCTGACCATCGCCCGCGTCCTGATGCGCCGGGTCGAACAGATCACCGATGACGGCGGCGCGGCCTATGCCCAGTTCCAGCGCGCCGCGATGCTGGAAGATCAGGTGCGCGAACGCACCCGCGAACTGTCGCGCGCGCTGGACCTTCTGAACGGCACCAATGCAGCACTTGAGGAAGCCAACCGCCAGACCGAACGCGCCCGCCAGAACCTGGCCGACGCGATCGAGACGGTGCAGGAGGGCTTTGCGCTGTTCGATGCCTCGGACGTGCTGGTGATGTGCAACGCGCGCTTCGGGCTGCACATGGCCGATATCCGCCCGCAACTGGTGCCGGGGCTGACCTTTCCCGATTATGTCGATCTGGCCGCCCATTCGCGCCATCTGGCCCTGCCCGAAGGCGAGACCGCCGAAAGCTGGGCCGCCGCCCGCAAGCGCCGCCACCGCGAACCGCATGTCAGCTTCAACCTGCGGATGGATTTCGACCATTGGGTGCAGATATCCGAACACCGCACGGCCGATGGCGGAACAGTCATTCTGCAAACCGACGTGACCGACCTGATCCGGCTGGAACGGCAGGAGATGGGCCGCATTCTGGATGATCAGGAGCGGCTTCTGCGCGCCACTCTGGACCATATCGACCAGGGCGTCGCGATCTTTGACCGCGAGGCGCGGCTGGTGGGCTGGAATGCGCGGCTGGGGGCGCTTTTGGCGATACCGCCGGCATGGCTGCGGGTGGGCACCGATTTCGGCCAGATCCTCTTGCGGCTTTCGGGCGGCTTCGGCATGGGCCAGCGGATGACCGATGCCCGGCTGATGGACTGGGTTGAGGGCCGTCACGGCCGCCCGCCGCTGACCTTCGATCTGTCGCGAGAGGCGCCGGCGACGGTGCTGGCGGTCTTTGCGCAGGAAATGCCTGACCGCGGCTTCGTGATGAGCTTCACCGACATCACGGCCGAACGCAGCGCGCGCGAAGAGCTGTCGCGCGCCAAGGACACGCTGGAGGTGCGGGTGGCCGAGCGCACGCTGGACCTTGCCGACGCGCTGGCGCGGGCGGAACGGGCGAACGCCAGCCGCTCACGTTTCGTCGCGGCGGCAAGCCATGACCTGTTGCAGCCCCTGTCGGCGGCCAAACTGTTCCTGTCGGCCATCCCCGAAGACAGCGTGCCCGAGCCGGTGGCCGAAACCCTGGGCAAGGCGCAGAACGCGCTTCTGTCGGTGGAAACCATCCTGTCGCAGCTTCTGGACATCTCGAAGCTGGAAAGCGGCAAGGCGGCGGTTTCGGTGCGGCCGGTGCGGCTGGGGCGGCTTCTGGACCAGCTGGCCGAGGAATTCGCCCCGGTCGCCCGGGCGCGGGGGCTGCGGCTGGTGGTGCGGCCTTCGGATGCGGTGGTGGTGTCGGATGCGGGCTATCTGCGGCGGATTTTGCAGAACCTGATCGGCAACGCCATCCGCTACACCGACAGCGGCGGCGTGCTGGTGGCGGCCCGGCCGCGCGGCGGCGCGGTGCGGGTGGAGGTCTGGGACAGCGGCCCCGGCATTCCCGAAAGCGAGCAGGAGGCGATCTTTCGCGAGTTTCACCGCATCGACGCCCGCGCCAGCGCGTCCGAGGGGATGGGGCTGGGGCTGGCCATCGTCGAACGGGCGGCGGCGCTGTTGGGCCATCCGCTGGCGCTGTGGTCGCGGATGGGGCGGGGGACGGTCTTCATG
>JACZKR010000425.1 GCA_014859945.1 Paracoccaceae bacterium
CCCGGGGGCACGACGCCCGACCCCGCGGCCAGCGCGGCCGTGACAGCGGGCGGCACCGCCACCTGCCAGCGCGCCAGATGAGCCAGCGCATCTGCCGGGGTGGTGGCCTCACCCACGGTGGGGCCCGAGCCGATCAGCCCCATGTCATCGCCCGGCACGTCCGAGATCATCAGCGCCAGCATCCGCGCCGGATGGGCGGCGGCGGCCAGTTGCCCGCCCTTGACGCGCGACAGGTGTTTCCTGACGCAGTTCATCGCCGAAATCGGCGCGCCCGAGGCCAGAAGGGCCGCGTTCACCGCCTGTTTCTCGGCCAGCGTCACGCCCTCGACCGGCGCGCACAGCAGCGCCGAGGCGCCGCCCGAGATCAGCGCCAGCACGAAATCATCCGGGCCGAGGCCGTCGAGAAGCGCCAGCATCCGGGCGGTGGCAGCGGCCCCTGCGGCATCCGGCACCGGATGGGCGGCTTCGGCCAGTTCGATCCCGGCCAGCGGACGGCCATAGCCGTAGCGGGTGATCACCAGCCCCTCGCAGGGGCCCCAGGCGGCCTCGACCGCTTCGGCCATGCGGGCGCTGGCCTTGCCGGCCCCCACCACCACGACGCGGCCTTCGGGGCGCGCCGGAAGATGGGCGGCCAGGCTGCGCATCGGGTCGGCCACCTCGACGGCGCGGTCGAACAACTGACGAAGAAGGGCGCGCGGGGTCATTCTGCTGGTCCTTGCTGGCCGTCGGGGGAACCGGGGGTTTCACACCCCCGGACCCCCGTGGGATATTTATCGAGAGAGGATGGGGTGCGTTCATCCTCTCTCGGGAAATATCCCGGGGTGAGGCCGAAGGCCGAGGGGCAGCGCCCCTTGCGCGGGGCCACGCGGCACCTGCGGCGGATGAGGCGCGGGCGATCAGTTCCACCGGGGCGCGGGTTTCGGGCGGGGGGCGGGTGCCGGTTTCCAGCCAGTCCAGAAGGGTGGCGGCAACCTCACGCCCGAAGCGGTCGATGTGGCAGCGGACCGAGGTCAGCTGCGGGAAGGTCTGGGCGCATTCCTCGATATCGTCGAAGCCCACGAGGCGGAAATCCCGGCCCACCGTCCGGCCACGTTCGGCAAAGCCCGACATCAGGCCAAGGGCGGTCAGGTCGTTGAAGCACATGGCGGCATCGGCGCCGGCCCCGATCAGCGCCGCAGCCGCCTCGCGTCCGAAGGCGCGCGAGGGGCGGCCGGGCAGGGTGAAGGCGGGAAGGCCCGCTTCGGCCATGGTGGCCAGATAACCCTCCATCCGTTCGCGGGTGATGGGGCGGTCGGCAAGGCCACCCACGAAAGCGATGCGACGTGCGCCGGTTTCCACCAGATGCCGGGCCGCAAGCCGCCCGCCGCGGGCATAATCCAGCGAGGCCAGCGGAAAGCGCGCGGTGTCGGCGACCTTGCGCAGCACCTGGATCACCGGCAGGCCGGCGCGGGCGAGGGGGCCAAAGCTGGCCTCTTCCGCGCCATAGGTGGGCGAGATCAGCAGCGCCGAGACGCCGTGTTCGATCATCGACCCCACGACCTGCGCCTGAAGCTGGGGGTCTTCGCCGGTGTTGGCGATGACGGTGGCAAAGCCGCGGGCGGAGAAGGCCATCTGGGCCGAGGTGGCGAATTCGGTGAAGAAGGGGTTTCGCAGGTCATTGATGACCAGCCCGATCAGGCCGACGTTCGAGGACCGCAGGTTGGCGGCGCTGCGGTTGTAGAAATAGCCCAGGTCAGCCATGGCGCGGCGCACGGCCTCACGCTTGTCGTCGCGGACAAGGGGGCTGTCCTGCAGGACAAGGCTGACGGTCGATTTCGACACGCCCGCCCGCGCCGCCACGTCGATGATGGTGGGCCGTCTGTTCACCTAGTCCAGTCCGTGCAGGGAAAGCAGGGTTCGCATGCGGGCTTGCGCCAGATCAGGCTTTGCCAGAAGTCCGGCCTTGTCGGCAAGCCGGTAAACTTCGGCGTAATGGGTGATATCGCGCGCGG
This sequence comes from Paracoccaceae bacterium, assembly GCA_014859945.1. Lineage (GTDB taxonomy): Bacteria > Pseudomonadota > Alphaproteobacteria > Rhodobacterales > Rhodobacteraceae > Fuscibacter. Next base: position 1,992 of record JACZKR010000425.1, read on the forward strand.
ACTGGAAGCCGGCGGGCATGATGAAATGGCGCTGGCTGCCGTTCAGCCATGAGAGGAACGCGATGCCGGCCTTGTAGAAGCGGGTGGGCGCGCGGAAGATTTCGCGGCTGAGCGGCACGGTCGGCGCAAGAAGCGCGTCGAAGCGCGCACGGTCGCCCATGGCCAGCGCCTCCAGCGCCTGCGCGGCGGCGGGGGCGATGGCGGCGAAGATGCCCAGAAGCGCGTGGCTGAAATGCGTGCCATCGCCGGCGATCAGGGGGGCGTAGTTGAAATCATCGCCGGTATAAAGCCGGACGCCGGCGGGCAGGCGGGCGCGGAACGCCTCTTCATGCGCCTGATCAAGAAGGGAAATCTTGATGCCGTCCACCTTGGCGGGGTTCTCGGCGATCAGCGACAGCACGAAATCCGAAGCCGCCGCCACATCGGCGCAGCCCCAGTAGCCGGCCAGCGCGGGATCGAACATCTCGCCCAGCCAGTGCAGGATCACCGGCTGGGCGGCACCGTCGATCAGCCGGCGATAGACGCGGCGGTAATCGTCGGGGGTGGCGCCAAGCGCGGGCAGGGCGCGGGTGGCCATCAGGATCACCTGACTGCCGGCGGCCTCAAGCGCCTCGAACTGGGTTTCATAGGCCGCGAGGATGGCGTCGAGGCTGCCGAGCGCGTCGGGGCCCATATGGTCGGTGCCGGCGCCCGAGGCGACGCGGGGCCGCAGCGGATGGGCGCGGGCGGCGGCCATGGTGCGTTCGACCAGTTCCTTGGCGGTCAGCCAGTCCACCCCCATGCTGCGCTGGGCGGTGTCCATCGCCTCGGCCAGACCAAGGCCCTGATCCCAGAGGCCCTGCCGGAAGGCCAGCGTCGCCTCCCAGTCCACGGCGGGACGGGTGTCCCACGGGTTCCTTTCGCGCAGCGGATCGGAAATCACATGGGCGGCGGCAAAGGCGGTGCGGGTCAGCGCCACCTTCGGCGCGCGGGGCAGCAGGGGCGTGCCCTGCAGGGCATAGGG
>JACZKR010000426.1 GCA_014859945.1 Paracoccaceae bacterium
GGTTTTCGGCGCAAAGCTGGCTGGAGAATGACGGCGATCTGGCCGATCAGCCCACCGCCGCCGCCCGGCCGGGCTTTGACGGGCCGCCCGCGGCGCGCAGCTTTACCTTGGCGGGGCTGCAGGGCCAGATCCTGTCGGGCAAGGGCGCTGCCGCGGCGCTGCCCGGCGCCTGCGCTGTGGCCGATCTGGTGATCCTGCCCGTCACGGCCCCGGCGGCTGGCGGGCGTTGCAGGTTGCTGGACGCGGCGATCCTGCGGCAGACCGGCGCGCTGGCGGGCTGGATCGAAGGTGACAGGCTTGTGCTTCTGCCCGCACGTTCGGCAAGCCGGCAATGGACAGGCGACGCCCCGGTCTGGGAGCCGATCGTTCTGCCACTGCCCGGTCAGTAGCTGCGGATCAGCCCGACCAGCCGGCCCTGCACCTTGACCATGTGGTCGGGGAAGACGCGCGTTTCATAGGCCGGGTTCGCGGCCTCCAGCGCGATCATGTTGCCCTTGCGGCGGAAGCGTTTCAGCGTCGCCTCATGATCCTCGACCAGCGCGACGATGATGTCGCCATTCTCGGCCGTCGACTGTTCACGGATCACCACGATGTCGCCGTCGTTGATCCCGGCCTCGATCATCGAGTCGCCCTTGACCTCCAGCGCGTAGTGCTGGCCCTTGCCCGACAGCATCGAGCCGGGCACCGCCACATGGTGCGAGACATGCGAGATCGCCTCGATCGGCACGCCGGCGGCGATCCGGCCCATCACCGGCAGTTCCAGCGCGTGCACCGCCTCGACCGGCATGGCGCCGCGCGGCGGGTCGGTACGGTCGCCACGGATCACCTGCGGGGTAAAGGGCGCGCGTTCCATCGCCTCGGGCAGCTTGACGATTTCCAGCGCGCGGGCGCGGTGGGCCAGCCGGCGGATGAAGCCGCGTTCTTCCAGCGCGGTGATCAGCCGGTGGATGCCCGATTTCGACCGCAGGTCCAGCGCATCCTTCATCTCGTCAAAGGACGGAGGGACGCCGTCGGCATCCATGCGGGTCTTGATGAACTCGAGCAGTTCCATCTGTTTGCGGGTCAGCATGCGGCATTCCTCCCCCGTGTTTGACAAATGTTCTGCACTCGTTCCCTTTTCGTGTCAAGAACTCTGTTCCCGCCGGCGCGGCGACTGGGGGATCAGTTGACCACCATCACCGCCGAGGCCGGGGCCAGCGCGACCGAGGCGGCGCGCCCCTCGATCGTCCATTCCAGGATGGCGGCCACGGTTTCGGGGCGCGCACTGCCCAGGACGGTGACGCGGCCTTCCTGCGCGGCCTTGAAGGCGGCGCGGTCAAGGTAGCGGCGGATCGTCGGGATTTCCTCGCCCTCGGCGTCGATCTGGCGGAAGACGGTGGCAGCCGGCACGTCTTCGCGCCGGGCGACCTGATCGGCGGCGTTCAGACCGCGGTCGAAGGTGATCAGGCCGCGGCCCTGCGCTTTGACGATGGGCACGACCTGGGCGGCAAGGCCGCGGTCATCCTGAAACCCGCCCGAGGCCAGGTCGATCACCGCGACGGCTTCGGGAAGGCCGGTGGCAAGGGCCTGGAAGGTCTGCTCCAGATCGGCGGCGGTGGCACCGGCGGGAATGCCGGTGGCCAGCATCGCCACCTCTTTCCCGGCGGCGCGGTAGGTGGCTGCCGCTTCCGCCGCATTGGCGGCCAGCGGATCAATCGCGAAGGTCACCGGGAAGGGCAGGGCGGCCAGCCGCGCGCGGTCCAGTTCCGGCGTGCCGTCGTCGACCAGCACGATGGCGAACAAGGGCTTGCCGGCCGGATCGGGGAAAACGGCGGCATAGCGCGATAGGGGCGGCAGGTCGGCAGGCTCAGCCGCCGGATCGGCGACGGCGGTTTCATCCTCGGCGGCTCCGATGCGGGGCAGGCGCCCGATGGTCACGCCATCGGCCTTGTCAC
>JACZKR010000427.1 GCA_014859945.1 Paracoccaceae bacterium
GTCTTCGACGACGGGCTGAGCATGGTCTATAGCTTCTACGACCCCGATCTGCAGCATCTTAGCCTGGGCACTTTCGCCATCCTTGACCATGTCGAGATCGCGCGTGAGGCGGGGCTGCCTTACGTCTATCTGGGCTACTGGGTGCCCGGCAGCCGCAAGATGGGCTACAAGGCCGGCTTTCCGGCGCTGGAGATCTACAAGGGCGGCGTCTGGCAGGATATCGGCGATGCCGCCGCCCACCGGGCCGAACTGCATCCCCTGTCCGTCGATCCGATTGCCGAACAGGTGGCGCGCATCGCGCTGCCCGAAGCGCGGCTGGTGCGCGAATGACCGGGCTTGCCCTGTCTGCCCTGTCGCTGCTGGTTCCGGACTATGACGATGCGCTGGCCTTCTTCGTGGGGGGCCTTGGCTTTGACCTGATCGAGGATGTGGATCAGGGCCGCAAACGCTGGATCACCGTGGCGGCCCCCGGCGGCGGGCCAAAGCTGGTGCTGGCGCGGGCCGAGGGGGCAGAACAGACCGCCGCCATCGGCGCGCAGGGCGGCGGGCGGGTCTGGCTGTTCCTGACCACCGACGATTTCGCCCGCGATGCCGCCCGGCTGACCGCCGCCGGCGCCCGGTTCGAGGAAGCGCCCCGGCATGAACCCTACGGCACCGTCGCGGTGTGGCGCGATCCATGGGGCAACCGCTGGGATCTGATCGGTCCGCCGGTGTGACGAACACGACGGTTGACGGCATGGCGCCGCAGCCTGTAATTGGACAAATGATTTTACCAGTTTCGCAGCGGCCCAAGGCGACGCAGCGCGCCATGGCCACACACAGGGGAGGCACACATGCAAGGATTATTGGCGCTATCGCGTGCGATAGACCGCCTGAACGAGATCATCGGCAAGACCGTGATGTGGGCCATTTTTGTGGCCATTCTGGTCAGCGCGGCAAATGCTGTGGTCAGGAAGGTGTTCAACACCTCGTCCAATTCCTGGCTTGAACTGCAGTGGTATCTCTTCGGCGCGGCCTTCATGCTGGCGGCGGCCTATACGCTGAAGCAGAACGAACATATCCGCATCGACATCTTCTATGGCACCCGCAGCCGGCGCACCCAGCACTGGATCGACCTTTTCGGCCATGTGCTGTTTCTGATGCCCTTCGTGGTGCTGATGGCCTGGATGATGGTGCCCTATGCCTGGCAGGCCTGGAAGATCGGGCAGGTTTCGACCAATGCCGGCGGCCTGATGATCTGGCCGGCGCGCGCCATTCTGGCGGCGGGCTTCATCCTGCTGGTGCTGCAGGGGATTTCGGAGATCATCAAGAAGATCGCGGTGATGCAGGGCCTGATCGAAGACCCCCATCCCTTCGTCTCGGCCCATGAGGCGGCCGAACTGGAAGGCGCAGCCCTGGCCAGCGCCGTAGCCGCCGCCAAAGAGGAGCCGCGCAAATGATCGAACTTATCGCGGCAAATATGGCGCCGATCATGTTCGCCTCGCTGGTGGTGTTTCTGCTGCTGGGCTATCCGGTGGCGTTTTCGCTGGCGGCGAACGGGCTGGTGTTCTTTGCCATCGGCGTCTGGCTGGCGCCGTGGTCGGACAACACCATCACGCTGGACTGGCCCCTTCTTTTCACCATGCCGCAAAGGCTGTGGGGAACACTGTCGAACGACACGCTTCTGGCCATCCCCTTCTTCACCTTCATGGGAATCGTGCTGGAACGCTCGGGCATGGCCGAAGACCTTCTGGACACCGTGGGCCAGCTTTTCGGCCCGATCCGGGGCGGTCTGGCCTATGCGGTGGTCATCGTCGGCGCGCTTCTGGCGGCCACGACCGGCGTCGTCGCGGCTTCGGTCATCGCCATGGGGCTGATCTCGCTGCCGATCATGATGCGTTACGGCTATGACCGGCGGGTCGCCTCGGGTGTCATCGCGGCTTCGGGCACGCTGGCGCAGATCATCCCGCCCTCACTGGTGCTGATCGTTCTGGCCGACCAGCTGGGCCGTTCGGTGGGTGACATGTATGCCGGGGCGATGATCCCGGGCCTTGTGCTGACCGGGCTTTATCTGGGCTACATCTTCATCGTCTCGATCGTCCGGCCGTCCTGGGTTCCCGCCCTGCCGGCCGAGGCGCGGACGCTGGGCCATGGCGTGACCTCGCTTCTGGTGGCGATCGCCCTGACCGTTGCCATCGGCTATGGCGCCCATGTCTGGCTTTACCCGACGCAAGGAGCGAATGCCGACATTCTGGGCGGCACGGTCGGGGTGATCGTGATCTATGTCTTCGCGCTGGTGGACAAGTCGCTGAAGCTGAACATCCTCAGCCGGCTGGCCAGCCAGGTCATCATGGTGCTGGTGCCGCCGCTGGCGCTGATCTTTCTGGTGCTGGGCACGATTTTCCTGGGCATCGCCACCCCCACCGAGGGCGGGGCGATGGGCGCCGTCGGTGCGATGATCCTGGCGGCGATGAAGGGCCGGCTGAACCTGACGGTGATCCAGCAGGCCCTGATCTCGACCACGCGGCTGTCGGCCTTCGTGATGTTCATTCTGGTGGGGGCGCGGGTATTCTCGCTGACCTTCTACGGGGTGAACGGCCATGTCTGGGTGGAACATCTGCTGACGGCGCTGCCGGGCGGACAGCTGGGCTTCCTGATCGTGGTGTCGATCCTGGTCTTCCTTCTGGCCTTCTTCCTGGACTTCTTCGAACTGGCCTTCATCATCGTGCCGCTGCTGGTCGCGCCCGCACAGGCGCTGGGGATCGACCTGATCTGGTTCGGGGTTATCCTGGGGGTGAACATGCAGACCTCGTTCATGCACCCGCCCTTCGGCTTTGCGCTGTTCTACCTGCGCTCGGTCGCGCCGCGGTCCAGCTATGTTGACAAGGTGACGGGGCAGAAGCTGGCCGGCGTGACCACCGGGCAGATCTACTGGGGGGCCACGCCTTTTGTGTTCATCCAGGTGATCATGATCGGTGTCGTCATCGCCTTCCCGGGCATGGTGATGCACTACAAGGGCACCCCGGTTGATCCCGCCAAGGTCGAGATCACCATCCCCACGCTGCAGCCGCTGGGCACGCCGGGCGGCACCACCACGGCGCCGGCGCCGTGG
>JACZKR010000428.1 GCA_014859945.1 Paracoccaceae bacterium
GCCCCCAGCGCCGCGATCAGCCCGGAGTCCAGCGCATTGGCCGGCGCCCTGTCCAGCCACAGAAGCGCCACGTCGCCCCGACGTTCGGTTGCCAGAGGAACGGGCCTTGCGGCACCCGTGCTTGCAGCCTCATTCATGCCCAGCCCCTCCTGCCGCCATTAAGCGGAGGGGGGGCGGACTTGTCCACAGGCAAGGCCGGCCCTCAGACCGGCATGTTGTCGAAATTCGCTTCGGTTTCCGCCTGCTGGCGGCGTTCCTCGGCCTCATCCGGGGCGCCCTGCGCGGGGTCCGGCAGGGTCATCACCCCCGGCATCACGCCGGCCAGTGCCTGCATCTCGGCCAGAAGCACGTTCAGCCCCACGGCCTGCCCGGCCGCCGCCGCCGCCGTCATCTGCCCCGCCATGCGGGCCATCGCCGCGATCGGTGTCTTGTCGGTCATCGCATCCTCCATGGTCAGGCCGCGCAGTTGCGGCAGAACGGCGTCTGCGGCAGCACATCCAGCCGGTCCTGCCCGATCTCGGCGCCGCAGCGGGCGCAGTAGCCGTATTCACCCTCTTCCATCCGCAGAAGCGCCGCACGGATCTGGCGGATCTCGGCCTGACCCGAGACGCCGATGGATTCCAGAACCTCATCGCCCTCGCGTTCGGTGGCCAGTTCTTCCCAATCCTTCGCGTCATGCGAATCCAGCTCGGCCTCAACCGCGTCCAGCCGGCCCTGCAGTTCGTGCAGACGGGCCAGAAGCTGCGCCTTGCGTTCGGGAATGGATGTCATGCCGGTCTCCTCCTGATCCGGCGCCATTCTGCCACCGCCGCGAATTCCCGACATTGACTTGCATCAATTGCCCGCAGCCGACATATTCAATCGTTGAAATACATTGACAGCGCCCCCATCTGCGCCAGCATGGGGAAAGAGGTGCGCCATGAAACCCGATGTCCACGCCTTCTTTGACGAGGCGACCAACACCATCACCTATGTCCTGCACGATCCGCAGGGGTCGGCCTGCGCGGTGATCGATTCGGTTCTTGATTTCGACTATGCCTCGGGGCGGACAGACACGCGGTCGGCCGATGCGGTGGTGGCCTTCATCCGCGACAAGGGCTGGACGCTGGAATGGGTGCTGGAAACCCATGTCCATGCCGACCACCTGTCGGCCGCGCCCTATATCCAGGAACGTCTGGGCGGCCGGATCGGCATAGGCGAGCGGATCACCCAGGTTCAGGAAACCTTCGGCAAGATCTTCAACGAAGGCACCCGGTTCCAGCGCGACGGCAGCCAGTTTGACCGGCTGTTCCGCGAGGGCGACATCTTCATGATCGGCCAGCTGCGCGGCGAGGTGCTGCACACGCCCGGCCACACGCCGGCCTGCCTGACCTATGTGATCGGCGATGCGGCCTTTGTCGGCGATACGCTGTTCATGCCCGATTTCGGCACGGCGCGCTGCGATTTCCCGGGCGGTTCGGCCGAAGTGATGTGGAACTCGGTCCAGAAGATCCTGTCGCTGCCCGATGAGACGCGGATTTTCGTCGGCCATGACTACAAGGCCCCGGGGCGAGAGGTTTATGCCTGGGAAACCACCGTCGGGGCGCAGAAGGCGCTGAACGTCCATGTCGGCGCCGGCCGGTCGAAAGAGGAATTCGTCGTCCTGCGCGAAAAGCGCGATGCCACGCTGGCCATGCCGCGGCTGATCGTGCCATCGCTGCAGGTCAACATGCGCGCCGGCCAGATGCCTGAACCCGAGGACAACGGGCTGAGCTACCTGAAGGTGCCGATCAACGGCCTCTGACCGGTGATTGAAGGAGTTTCCGTGGAAATATCGTGGCTTATGGGCCTGCTGGGCGGGCTTGTCATCGGGGCGGCGGCCGCGATATTCCTCTTGGTCAATGGCCGGATCATGGGGATCTCGGGCATTCTGGGCGGGCTGGTCGATGGCAGCGGGCGCGGCAACTGGCCGGAACGCGCCGCCTTCATCGCCGGGCTGGTCGCGGTGCCGGCGGTTCTGGGCTGGCTCTGGGGCGCCACGACCCACCTGACCGGCAACCTGCTGGTCATCATTGCCGGCGGGCTGCTGGTGGGGGT
>JACZKR010000429.1 GCA_014859945.1 Paracoccaceae bacterium
CGTCCAGCGACACCGTCGGCTCATCCATCACCCAGACCGGCCGCCCGGTGACCAGCATCCGCGCCAGCCCCAGCCGCCGCTTCTGCCCGGCCGACAGGTTCGCCGCCCGCCCGCACCGCCAGCCGGATATCCCGCACAAGAAGCGCGATCATGTGAAAGCCTCGTCAAAGGCGCCGGTCCGCCCGCCGGCCTGCGGCGCGCGGGCGCGGAACGGCGTCAGGTCCATGACCCGCGCGTCGATCCCCAGCTCGATGTGGGTGGCGATCAGCGCGGCCCCGCCCTCGGCCAGATGTCCGGCGACGGCGGCAGCAAACAGCGCGACCGAGGCCGCGTCCAGCGACACCGTCGGCTCATCCATCACCCAGACCGGCCGCCCGGTGACCAGCATCCGCGCCAGCCCCAGCCGCCGCTTCTGCCCGGCCGACAGGTTCGCCGCCCGCCGCCCCGCCAGATCGCGCAGCGCCATGCGATCCAGCGCGGCACCGATGCCCTTCGTGCCAAAGGCCGCCGCCCAGAACTCCAGATTCTCCGCCACGCTCAGCGTGGCCTTTACCCCGTCGGCATGGGCGGCATAGGCGACCGCATCGGGCACCGCATCGACCACACCCGCCACCGGCGGCTGCAGCCCAGCGATGCAGCGCAGAAGCGTGGTCTTGCCGATGCCGTTCGGCCCCCGCAGCACCAGCGCCTCGCCCGCGGCCAGCGACAGGCTCACGCCCTCCAGCACGGGCAGGCCCGCGCGGGCCACGCACAGATCGGTTGCGGACAAAAGCGCCATGCCCCAGCCCTAGCCGATCCGCCCCGGCACGAAAAGCCCCCGCCCCCTGGCGCGACGTCGCAGGCAACACCTGATTGACCTGCCATTCATCTGTCTCCAAATATCCCGGGGGTCGTCCGTCGGTTTCGCCATCGGTTCAAGAAACCGATGGACGGGGGGGCTGGCCCCCGGCCGCCGCCCCGCAAGCCCGCCGCACGAACAGGAGCACTTCGATGCAGACCAACCCCTTCGGCCGCACCGGCCAGACCGTGACCCGCATCGGCTTTGGTGCCTGGGCCATCGGCGGCACCTGGGGCGAGGTGACCGAGGCCGACGCCAGGGCCACGCTTCACGCCGCCCTTGATGCCGGCATCAGCTTTGTCGATACCGCCGATGTCTATGGCGACGGCCGGTCGGAACGCATCATCCGCGATGTTCTGGCCGAACGCGGCGGCCCCCGGCCCTTTGTCGCCACCAAGGCGGGCCGGCGGCTGAACCCCCATGTCGCCGAAGGCTATACCGCCGCCAACCTGACCGCCTTCATCGACCGTTCGCTGACCAACCTTGGCACCGACCGGCTGGACCTTGTGCAGCTGCACTGCCCGCCGACCTCGGTCTTCTCCGACCCCGAGGTTTTCGCCGCGATGGAGGCGATCCGCCAGACCGGCAAGGTGGCGCATTGGGGCGTTTCGGTCGAGACGGTGGACGAGGCGCGGGCGGCCCTGCGCCAGCCCGGCGTGATCTCGGTCCAGATCATCTACAACCTCTTCCGCCCCCGCCCGGCCGAGGTGTTCTTCCCCGAGGCGCAGGCGGCAGGCGTTGCCGTCATCGCCCGGGTGCCGCTGGCCTCAGGCCTGCTGACCGGCAAGATGAGCGCCGCCAGCCACTTTGCCGACGACGACCACCGCAGCTTCAACCGCGACGGCGCGGCCTTCGACAAGGGCGAAACCTTCTCGGGCGTGCCCTTCGACGTGGCGCTTGAGGCGGTGGAAGAGCTGCGCCCGCTGGTACCCGAAGGCGTGCCGATGGCGGCTTTCGCCCTGCGCTGGATCCTGATGGAA
>JACZKR010000430.1 GCA_014859945.1 Paracoccaceae bacterium
GTCCACGGCAGGCCGATCTGGCGCAGGCCATCCAGCGCGGCGCGGGCCAGCGCCGCGGCCGGGGCGTCGGGCCAGGGCCGGTCGTCCAGCACGATGGCACCAAAGCGTTCCTGCCGCCGCGCCACGACCCGCCCGTCGCGGCGCGACCATTCCACCACATCCTGCCAGCCGATCCGGTCACCGTGGATCGCGCGCAACTCTTCCTCGGTGATCGGCGCGGCCTGCCGGACGGCGGCTTCGCGGGCATCGCCGTCAAGGTCGGTCGCCACGATCAGCCGCGCGGCGGCCAGGGGCGTGCCCGGCTCCATCGCCGCGCCCTTGCCACCGGACAGCAGCCAGCGCGGCGCATCACCCTTGCGGCGCAGGCCCACCCGGTCGGGATAGGCCAGGGCCGCCATCTGGCCCAGACTTAAGGACGCACCATCCCCGGCCCCCCGCGCCAGCCGCCGCGCCTCATCGCGGATGCGCTCGGCCACCGCCGGCGCCACGGGCCAGGGATGGTCGCGCCCATAGCCCTTGGGGTCGGTGACGGCCTTCAGCCGCAGGGCCAGATCGGGCGGGGCGCCGCGGATCGGGTCACGCTCGGCCATCAGCGCGGCAAGGGTCGCGGCACCCGGGCCGGCCACGGCCAGCATGTGCCCCAGGCGCGGATGCAGGGGCAGCGCGGCCAGCCGCCGGCCGTGGGCGGTGATGCGGCCGGCGTCAAGCGCGCCCAGCCCTTCCAGAAGGCTGCGCGCCTCGGCCAGAACCCCGGGGTTGGGCGGCGTCAGGAATGGCAGCCGGTCATCGCCCCACAGCGCCAGTTCCAGCGCCAGCCCGGTCAGGTCGGCGCTTTCGATCTCGGCCGGCGGGAAGGGGGAAAGCCCGCCCTCTTCGCCCTTCGTCCACATCCGCCAGCAGGTGCCCGGCGCCACGCGCCCGGCCCGGCCCCGGCGCTGTTCGGCCTCGGCCCGCGTCACGCGCTCGGTCACCAGTCGCGACATGCCTGAATTGGGGTCGAACCGCGCCCGTCGTGCCCTGCCGCCATCCACCACCACGCGGATATCGGGCAGCGTCAGCGAGGTTTCGGCGATCGAGGTGGCCAGCACCACCTTCCGCCCCTCGACCGGCGCCAGAGCGGCCCGCTGGGCGGCGAAATCCATCGCGCCGAAAAGCGGACGCACCACGCAATCGGGCGGCAGGCGCAGGGCGGAGGCGACGCGGCGAATCTCGCCCTCACCGGGCAGGAAGACCAGCACCCCGCCCTCGGGGCATTCCTCCACCGCCTGTGCCACCAGCCCGGCCACCGCGCCTTCGTAGCGCATCGAGGGGTCAACCGGCCGGGGCAGCCAGCGGGTTTCAACCGGATAGGCGCGGCCTTCCGAGGTGATCAGCGGCGCATCCCCCATCAGCGCGGCCACCGGCGCTGCATCCAGCGTCGCCGACATGACCAGAAGCCACAGGTCGTCGCGCAGGGCGCCCCGGATTTCCAGCGCCAGCGCCAGACCCAGATCGGCGTTCAGGCTGCGTTCGTGGAACTCGTCAAAGATCAGCAGGCCCACGCCCGGCAATTCGGGGTCGGACTGGATCATCCGGGTCAGGATGCCTTCGGTCACCACCTCGATCCGGGTGGCGGCGGAAACCCGCGCCTCGCCCCGGATGCGGTAACCCACCGTCTGGCCCGGCTTTTCACCCAGCGTTTCGGCCATCCGCTCGGCCGCGGCGCGGGCGGCAAGGCGGCGGGGTTCCAGCATGACGATGCGCCCCTTCACCATGGGCAGAAGGTCCAGCGGAACGCGGGTGGTCTTGCCGGCCCCGGGCGAGGCCTGCAGCACGGCCATGCCGCGGGCGGCAAGGGCCGCGCGCAGATCGGGCAAGGCATCGTCGATGGGAAGGCGCGTCATGCCCCCTTATCGCCGTTTCAGCCGCACCTTTCCATAGAGGGTCTGCACCTCGGCCTCATCCAGAACGCGGCCATCGGGCGTTTCGGCATAGGTCAGCCGCAGGGGAAAATCGCGCCGCTCCTCCATCTCATCCGGCCGGTAGCCGGCGATGCGGCGGAAGCTGCCCCGGCAGTCGCCCTGCCCACCCGCAAGCGTGACCTGCGACAGGCGCTGACCGTCGAACACCGCGAAATCCAGCGCGCAGGGCGCCCCGGCGGGCCGGATCATCGCAGCCAGAAAGGCGCTGGCCGGGTCCAGCGCGCCCGCAGCCGGAGCGGCCGGCGGGGTGACATCGGGCGGGCTGGCGCGGTAGCTGCGGACCATGGGCGACCCGCCGGCCCATTCCAGCACCACTTCGGATTCCCGCCGCCCAGTGTCGGCGGTTTCGCGATAGCGGGCGGGCGCCGGGCCGGGGGCGCCTTCGGCCGTGGCCTCAAACCGCACGGCGCGGACAACGCCCGCCAGCCCGGTGGAGCGGATGGCAAGCCGCGCCTGATACCCTTCACCCCGGGTCACCTGAAGCTGCAGCAGGCCCACCTTCACCGCCCCCAGACGCAGATCATATTCCAGCGTCTCGGCCCCGGCGGCCGAAGCCACCGCCAGCCAGACCGCCGCGACGATGCGCGCAAAGGCCATGTCCCGCCTCCACTGGTCAATCCCGAACCATTACGGCTAGATGGGCCGCGAATGCAAAACGGCAATGACGGGGCGCGGATGGAGGCGGTGGAGGAAACGGCGGCACGGATCGCCAGCGGCGACCGCCGGGCACTGGCGCGGGCGATCACGCTGGTCGAAAGCGCAAGGGCGGATCACCGGGCCCGGGCCGTGGCGCTGCTGGGCCAGTTGGGGCAGGCGCGGCAGGCGCTGCGCATCGGGCTGTCGGGCACGCCGGGCGTGGGCAAATCGACCTTCATCGAAGCCTTCGGCATGATGCTGACCGCAGCGGGCAAGCGGGTGGCGGTGCTGGCGGTCGATCCGTCCTCGGCCCGTTCGGGCGGGTCGATCCTGGGTGACAAGACGCGGATGGAACGGCTCAGCCGTGATCCAGCGGCCTTCATCCGCCCCTCGCCCAGTCAGGCGCAGATGGGCGGCGTCGCCCGCCGCACGCGCGAGGCGGTCGCGCTGTGCGAGGCGGCGGGTTTCGACGTGGTGCTGATCGAGACGGTGGGCGTCGGCCAGTCGGAAACCATGGTGGCCGAGATGTGCGACCTGTTCCTGCTGCTGCTGGCTCCGGCCGGCGGGGATGAGTTGCAGGGCGTCAAGCGCGGCATCATGGAGATGGCCGACCTGATCCTGGTGAACAAGGCCGACGGCGATCTGAAGCCCGCCGCGCTGCGGACCCAGGCGGATTACGCCGGGGCGCTGCGGCTGTTGCGCAAGCGCCCGCAGGACCCCGAGGGCTTTCCCAAGGCACTTTGCGTTTCGGCCCTCGAAGAAGCCGGGCTTGCCGCCGCCTGGGACGAGATGCAGGCGCTGGCCCGCTGGCGGCAGGACCACGGGCACTGGGCCAGCCGCCGCGCCGGTCAGGCCCGCCACTGGTTCGAGGAAGAGGTGCGCCACGGCCTTCTGGCGGCTTTGGCGCGCGAACCGGCGCGCGGCATCATGGCCCGCCTTGGCGAAAAGGTCGCCGCCGGGGAAATCACGCCCGAGGCCGCCGCCGGCGAAATGCTGGGGC
>JACZKR010000431.1 GCA_014859945.1 Paracoccaceae bacterium
GGGTTGACCGGCGGGCGGGCGGTGGCCGGCAGGCTCCACCCTTCATGGGTGGCAAGGATCACCCCGGCAAAGCCGAGCGACAGGGCAAAAAGGCTGCGTTGCATGGGCATCTCCGTTCGCAATGCCCCAGCCTGCCCCGCCATATGCCACCGGACCGTGAAGCCGCCGCACGGTGATTTCTGCATTGCGGCATTTCTGCCCTTGCCGAAAATGCCAAAATGCGCAGTCTGTGCGCAAGAATATTGCCTGGAGAGAATCATGTCCTCGCGCCCCTACCGTTCGGTTCTGTACATTCCCGGCTCAAAAGAGCGGGCTTTGGAAAAGGCGCAGGGGCTGGCGGCCGACGCGATCATCTTCGATCTGGAAGACGCGGTCGCGCCCGATGAAAAGCCCGCGGCGCGCGATCTTCTGGCCCGCGTGCTGCGCGATTTCGACTTTGGCCGCCGGGCGCGGATCGTGCGGATCAACGGGTTTGATACCGAATGGGGCCGTGCCGATGCCGATGCGATGGACCGCGCGATTGCCGGGGGCGCGAAGATCGACGCCATCCTGATCCCCAAGGTGAACCGCGCCGCCGATCTTGATCCGGTGGCCGAAGCGGTGCCGGGCGCCGACCTGTGGGCGATGATGGAGACCGGCCTTGGCATGCTGAACGCGGGCGAGATTGCCGCCCATCCGCGCCTGAAGGGCATGGTCATGGGCACCAATGATCTTGCAAAGGAACTGGGCAGCCGCTTCCGCCCCGACCGGCTGGCGATGCAGACCGGCCTTGGCCTGTGCCTTCTGGCGGCGCGCGCCCACGGCAAGGTGATCGTCGATGGCGTCTTCAACGCCTTCAAGGACGAAGACGGCCTGCGCGCCGAATGCGAACAGGGCCGCGACATGGGCTTTGACGGCAAGACGCTGATCCACCCCGCGCAGTTGGACATCGCCAACGCCGCCTTTGCCCCAAGCGAGGCCGAACTGGCGCTGGCCCACCGCCAGATCGCGGCCTATGAGGCGGCGCGCGCCGCGGGGCAGGGGGTGGCGGTGGTCGATGGCCGGATCGTCGAGAACCTGCATATCGTCACCGCGAATGCGCTGATTGCCAAGGCCGAAGCCATTGCGGCCATGGCGGGTTGACGGCACTCTGCCGCCGAAACCTGCCAGGAGAACCCAGCGATGTTGCTTCTTGTCCTAGGCCTGATCCTGTGGATCGCGCCGCATCTTCTGAAACGCCTTGCCCCGGGCCTGCGCGCGGGCTGGGGCGACAGGGGCAAGGGCGTGATTGCCCTGCTGATCGTGGCGGGCGTCGTGCTGATGGTGCTGGGCTACCGCAGCGCCGAATTCGTGCCGGTCTATGATCCGCTGCCGGGCATGGGCCATGCCAACAACACGCTGATGCTGGTGTCGGTCTTTCTGTTCGGGGTGGGCGGTACCAAGGGCACGCTTTACCCCCGCATGCGCCATCCGATGCTGTGGGGGCAGGTGATCTGGGCGGTGGCGCACCTGCTGGTCAACGGCGATCTGGCTTCGGTCGTGCTGTTCGGCGGCATCGGGCTTTGGGCGCTGGTGCAGATGGCGCTGATCAACGCCGCCGGCCCCTGGGCGCGGCCAGCGGCCGGGCGGGGGCTGAAGGGCGACGCGATGAACCTTGCGGGCACCGTCGTGCTGTTCGGGTTGATTGCGCTTGTTCACCAATGGCTTGGCCATCCTGTCTTTCTGGGGAATTACTGATGCGGCTGTATCGCTTTCTGTCGGATGACGACACCTCGGCCTTTTGTCACAAGGTGACGGTGGCCCTGAACAAGGGCTGGGAGCTGCACGGCGCCCCGACCTTTGCCTTCGATGTCGCGCGCGGGGTGATGCGCTGCGGGCAGGCGGTGGTGAAGGAAGCACCGGGCACCTACACGCCTGACGTGAAGCTGGGCGAACAATGAGTCCACGCGGTGCGTGCAAGCACGCACCCTACCCAAGGCTGTAGGGTGCGTGATTTCACGCACCATCCGCAGCAGGGGTGAAAGCCAACGCAGGGTGTGTGCTTGCGCGCACCGCAGGAGATAAGATGAAAACCAACCCGGGCCGTTTCTTTGAGGATTACCGCATCGGCGAGGTGATCACCCATGCCGTGCCGCGCACGGTTTCGGGGGGTGAGCGGGCGCTTTACCAAGCGCTCTACCCCGCGCGCGGGGCGCTTTATTCCTCGGATGAATTTGCCCGCGCCTGCGGCCTGCCGGCCAGCCCGCTGGACGACCTGATCGCCTTCCACACCGTGTTTGGCAAGACCGTGCCGGATATCAGCCTGAACGCCGTGGCGAACCTCGGCTATGCCGAGGGGCGCTGGCACCGGCCGGTCTTTCCGGGCGATACCCTGCGCGCCCAGTCCGAGGTGATCGGGCTGAAAGAGAACTCGAACGGCAAGTCCGGCGTGGTCTGGGTGCGGACCGAAGGGCTGAACCAGCGGGGCGAGCGGGTGCTGGACTATGTGCGCTGGGTCATGGTGCGCAAGAACCGCGATACCCCGGCGCCCGAGGCAATTGTTCCAAAACTGCAAGCCGCAGTGCCGGCCGATGCCCTGATCATCCCCGAAGGGTTGGATTTTTCCAATTATGATTTCACCCTTGCCGGGGAACCGCACCGCTGGGGCGACTATGAAACCGGCGAAAAGATCGACCATGTCGATGGCGTCACCATCGAAGAGGCCGAGCATATGCTGGCCACCCGGCTGTGGCAGAACACCGCCAAGGTGCATTTCGACGCCACCTTCCGCGAGGACGGCAAGCGGCTGATCTACGGCGGCCATGTGATTTCCCTGGCTCGCGCGCTGTCGTTCAACGGGCTGGCCAACGCGCAGATGATCGTGGCGCTGAACGGCGGGGCGCATGCCAACCCCTGTTTCGCCGGCGACACGGTGAAATGCTGGTCCGAGGTGCTGGACCGTGCCGACACCGCCGCCCCCGGCGTGGGGGCGATCCGGCTGCGGCTGGTGGCGGTAAAGCAGGGTGCTGCGCCCTTTGCCCTGAAGGGGGCGGATGGCAAATATGCCCCCGAAGTGCTGCTGGATCTGGATTATTGGGCACTTATGCCGAAATGACCGGACCATCCGGGGCGGGGGCAAGAAAATGCTCACGCTTTGGTGACTTCTGCGATATTCTGACTGCACATTCAGAATATGCGAGGGACCATGATCAGAACGCTGACTGCCGCACTGACCGTTTCGGTGCTGGCCATGCCCGCCGCCGCGCAGGAATTCGCGCTCTACGGCGGTGCCGCGCTGCAATACAACGCCTATGAGGATGACCCGAAATCCGACCTGAACGGCTATCTTGAGGCCGAATACGGCGGGTTCTACGGCGGCATCTGGGCCGAGATTTCCGACCAGTCGGCCGCGAACGAGATCGACCTTTATGTCGGTTATCGGGGAGAGGCCGGGGCGCTGTCCTATGACGTGAACTATACCCGCTACCTTTATCCCAACGACGGCGGCGACTGCTGCGGCGAACTGGGGCTGGTGCTGGGCTATGCCGTGACCGACCAGCTGTCGCTGGGGACCGAACTGTATATCGACCCCGACAACGAAACCGGCAGCGCCTATCTGACCTTCGACATGGCGGCGACCGAGAAGCTGAGCGTCTCGGGCAGCGTCGGCTTCTATGAGGCCGGCTATGGCCGCTACAACGAATGGGACATCGGCGTGGGCTATGCGCTGGGCGAGGAAACCTCGGTCGAACTGCGCTATTACGAGGGCGAGGAATATGACGGCTACCTGCGCCTGCAGCTGGCCTGGGACACCACGATCCTGCCGCGCTAGGCGGGGCAGGGCGGCGGGCGGCCCGGCGGTCGCTCGCCCGTTCTTGTGATCACAGCCCGGAAAACTGTGATCACATCCGTCATTTTTTCGCACTGATAGCGGAAACAGGCTGCATCTGCGGCACAGTCCTGCGTGACATGCGCGATTTTCGCGCTATTGAGGAACGGCAACAGCCGCAAGGCGCCGGGCCCGCCCGCCGCGCCAGAGCCAAGAGGGATGCGCATGGCAAACGTCAAGCGGGTCGAACGGCCCCTTTCCCCGCACCTGCAGATCTACCGCATACAGGTGACCTCGGTTTCGTCGATCCTGACGCGGATCACCGGGAACGCGCTGATCGTGGGGGTGGTGCTGGCGGTGTGGTGGCTGCTGGCCGCGGCAACCAGCCCCGAGTATTTCGCCGTGGCGAATGCGGTGGCGACCTCATGGTTCGGCGATCTGGTCTTTGCCGGATCGGCCTGGGCGGTGTGGTATCACTACCTGGCCGGCCTGCGGCACCTTTATTATGACGCGGGTCACGGGCTTGACGTGCCCACCGCCGAGAAACTCGGTTGGGCCTGCATCATCGGTTCGGTCGTGCTGACCGCCCTTACCATCCTGATCGTCTGAGGCCCGCCATGCGTTATCTGACCGCCCGCAAGCGTGCCGAAGGCAAGGGTGCCTCGCATACCGGCACCCATCACCACTGGCACATGACCGTGACCGCCGTCGCGCTGGCCTTCATGGTGCCGACATGGATCTACATCTTTGGCTCGGCTCTGGGCCAGCCGCAGGATGTCGTGGTCGCCACCTTTGCCCGGCCCTTCCCGGCCATCCTGACCGCGCTGATCCTTGTCGTCGGCATGCGCCATTTCGCCATGGGCGCGCAGATGATGATCGAGGATTACGCCCGGGGCACCGCCCGCAAGATGGCGGTGATCTTCGTCTATTCGCTGTCCGCCGTGATCGTGGCGACGGGGCTGTTCGCCCTGATCAAGATCGCGCTCTGAGGTGCCCGGAATGACCCAAGCCTATCCTTACGAAGTGCATGACTATGACGTGGTGGTGGTCGGCGCCGGCGGCGCGGGCCTGCGCGCCACGCTGGGCATGGCAGAACAGGGCCTGCGCACCGCCTGCGTGACCAAGGTCTTCCCGACCCGCAGCCATACGGTGGCCGCCCAGGGCGGCATCGCGGCCAGCCTTGGCAACATGGGGCCCGACAGCTGGCAGTGGCATATGTATGACACCGTCAAGGGGTCGGACTGGCTGGGCGACACCGACGCGATGGAATATCTCGCGCGCGAAGCCCCCAAGGCGGTTTATGAGCTGGATCATTACGGCGTGCCCTTCAGCCGCACCGAGGAAGGCAAGATCTACCAGCGCCCCTTCGGCGGCCACACCACCGAATTCGGCGAAGGCCCGCCCGTGCAGCGCACCTGCGCCGCCGCCGACCGCACCGGCCACGCCATTCTGCATACGCTCTATGGTCAAAGCCTGAAGAACAACGCCGAGTTCTTCATCGAATATTTTGCCATCGACCTGATCATCACCGACGGCGCCTGCACCGGCGTGGTCTGCTGGAAGCTGGATGACGGCACGATCCACGTCTTCAACGCCAATATGACGGTGCTGGCCACCGGCGGCTATGGCCGCGCCTATTTCAGCGCGACCTCGGCCCATACCTGCACCGGTGACGGCGGCGGCATGGTGGCGCGGGCGGGCCTGCCCTTGCAGGACATGGAATTCGTGCAGTTCCACCCCACGGGCATCTATGGCAGTGGCTGCCTGATCACCGAAGGCGCGCGGGGCGAGGGCGGGTACCTGACCAACGTCAACGGCGAGCGCTTCATGGAGCGTTATGCGCCCCATTACAAAGACCTTGCGCCGCGCGACTATGTCAGCCGCTGCATGACGCTGGAAATCCGCGAGGGCCGCGGCGTGGGCGCCAATGGCGACCACATCCACCTGCACCTGAACCACCTGCCGCGCGAAACGCTTGAGGCGCGGCTGCCCGGCATCACGGAATCGGCCCGCATCTTTGCCGGTGTCGATCTGCACAAGGAACCGATCCCGGTTCTGCCGACCGTCCACTACAACATGGGCGGCATTCCGACGAACTACTGGGGCGAGGTGCTGAACCCGCAACCGGGCAATCCCGACGCCATCTTCCCCGGCCTGATGGCCGTGGGCGAGGCCGGCTGCGCCAGCGTGCATGGGGCGAACCGCCTTGGTTCGAACTCGCTGATCGACCTTGTGGTCTTCGGCCGCGCCGCCGCGATCCGTGCCGGCGAGATCGTCGATCCCAAGGCGCGCAACGTGCCCCTGAACACTGCCGAGGTGGACCGGGCGCTGAGCCGCTTCGACGGGCTGCGCCATGCCAATGGCGCCGTGCCCACCGCCGACCTGCGGCTTGAGATGCAGCGCACCATGCAGGCCGATGCCGCCGTCTTCCGCACCGAAAAGACCCTGGCCGAGGGCGAGAAGAAGATGACCGCCATCGCCGGCAAGCTGGGCGATCTGAAGGTGACCGACCGCAGCCTGGTCTGGAACAGCGACCTGATGGAAACGCTGGAACTGACCAACCTGATGCCCAACGCGCTGGCCACGATCTATGGCGCCCATGCCCGCACCGAAAGCCGCGGCGCCCATGCCCATGAAGATCATCCGACGCGCGATGATGCCAACTGGCGCAAGCACACGCTGGCCTGGGTGGACGGCAATGCGGTGCGGCTGGATTTCCGCCCCGTCCATACCGCGCCGCTGACCGCCGAAGCCGATGGCGGCATCAGCCTGAAGAAGATCGCGCCGGCGGAACGGAAGTTCTGATGCCCGCACCCGCGCCCCTTGCAGGTCTGTCTGCCGCCCCCCGGGCGGCGGCGGTCGCATGGG
>JACZKR010000432.1 GCA_014859945.1 Paracoccaceae bacterium
GGCCATTCTGAACGCCAACTACATCGCGGCGCGCCTGAAGGGGGCCTATCCGATCCTGTTCATGGGCAACAAGGGGCGGGTGGCGCATGAATGCATCCTGGACACGCGGCCCTTTGCCGAGGTGGGGGTGACGGTCGATGACATCGCCAAGCGGCTGATCGACAACGGCTTCCACGCGCCCACGATGAGCTGGCCGGTGGCCGGCACGCTGATGGTCGAGCCGACCGAAAGCGAAACCAAGGCCGAGATCGACCGTTTCATCACCGCCCTTCTGGCCATCCGCGCCGAGATCGCGGCGGTCGAGGCGGGCGAGATTGCGGCCGAGGAATCGCCCCTGCGCCATGCGCCCCATACGGTGAACGATCTGGTCGCCGACTGGGACCGCAAGTACAGCCGCGAGCAGGGCTGCTTCCCGCCCGGCGCCTTCCGGGTGGACAAATACTGGCCGCCCGTCGGCCGGGTCGACAACGTCTGGGGCGACCGCAACCTGACCTGCATCTGCCCGCCGGTGGAAAGCTATATGCAGGCGGCCGAGTAGGGCCGGCCGGGGCGGGGGCGCTGCCCCCCTGCGCCTGCGGCGCATTCCCCCCGGGATATTTTGCGAGAGAGGATGGGCGGGCTTGTCCCGGCCATCCCCCGATGGCAGCTTGCGCGCCGATGACCGATTCCCGCCCTTCCAGCTTTGCCGATGGCCTTGGTGCCGCCCTGCCGATTGCGCTGGGCTATTTCCCCATTGCCTTCGCCTTTGGCGTGGCGGCGACCGGGGCGGGGCTTTCGGGGGTTGAGGCCTTTGCCCTGTCGCTGATCATCTATGCCGGGGCGGCGCAGTTTCTGGCGATTGCGCTGGTGACGGGTGGTGCGCCGCTGATCGTGGCGGCGTTCACCCTGATCGCGATGAACCTGCGCCATGTGCTTTACGGCCCGGCGCTGATGAAGCGGGCGGGGCCGGGGGCCAGCCGCCGGCTTGCGTGGTTCTGGGCCTTTGGCCTGACGGATGAGGTCTTTGGCGCGGCGCTGGGGCAACTGGCGCGGGGGCGGCGGTTCTCGGAAGCCTTCATGTTCGGGCTGGGCCTTGGCGCCTATGCCAGCTGGCTGGGCGGCACCGCACTGGGCGCCTGGGCGGGCGGCGGCGCGCTGGCCGGCTGGCCGGTGGTCGAGGCGGGGTTGTCCTTCATGTTGCCGGCGCTGTTTCTGGCGCTGCTCTTGTCGATCCTGTCGCGGGTGCAGCTGCCGGCGATTGCGGTGGCGGCGCTGGCGACGGTGGCGGTGACGCTGGCATGGTCGGGCACGGCGGGGATTCTGGCCGGGATGATCGCCGGGGCGGTGACGGGTGTCGCGAACCGGAGGGCGGGCGATGCGGGCTGAGATCCTGTTGCTGGCGCTGGCGGTCGGCGCCTGCACCTGGGCCTTCCGGGTGCTGCCGACGCGGGCCGATCTGTCGGCCCTGCCGCAGGGGGGTTGGCTGTCGCGCTTTCTGGCGGCCACCGGACCGGCGGCGATTGCCACGCTCTTCACCGCTTCGGCCCTGCCGATGGTGCAGGGCGGGGCGCCGGTGCCCCTTTTGGCCGGGGTGGCGGCGGTGCTGGCGGTCTTTGGTCTGACACGGTCGGTCGTCGGTGCCACGCTGGCCGGATCGGCGGGTTATGCGCTGGCTTTCGCCGCGCTGACCTGACCCTTGCCTCTTGCCCCCGCCGCCGTTCGGCGCGACACTGGGGGCAAGGAGTTGCCCATGCTTGAAATCGCCCCCTCCAAGATTGTTCACATCATCTTTCAGTCGCGCGAAGGCGACATGGCGGCGGCCGAGCTGCGCCAGTTCATCGCCGATCTGAACGACGACGAGAAGGCGCATCTGACGGCCATGGCCTGGGTGGGCCGGGGTGCATTCGAGCCCGAGGATTATGAGGAAGCCGTCGCCACCGCCTTTGCCGAGGCGACGACGCCGACCGAGGATTACCTGATGGGCATGCCGCATCTGTCGGAAAACCTTGAAGCCGGGCTGGAGGCCCTGGGCGTCGACGTGACCGAGATCGAGGCGGATTTCCTTTAGCCCCCTTGCGGCCCGGTCTGACGGTTCCAATATATTCCTTAACGGGAATGTGAGGCGATGATGACCGGGGCAATCAGACTGTGTTGCGCGACCTGCGGGCAGATGAACCGCGTGCCGGCGGCCAAGCTGGCCGAGGGGCCGAAATGCGGCTCTTGCGGCGAGCCGCTGGATGACGGCCGGGTCTTGGAACTGGACCCGCTTGCCCATGACAAGGCGGTGCGGGGCGACGATCTGCCGCTGTTGGTGGATTACTGGGCGCCGTGGTGCGGCCCCTGCCGGATGATGGCGCCGGAATTTGCCAAGGCGGCCAAGGCGCTGGCGCCATCGGTGCGGCTGGCCAAGCTGAACACCCAGGACCATCCCGAAATCGCGCAGCGCGCGCGGATACAGGGGATTCCGGCGCTGGTGCTGTATCGGGGCGGGCGCGAGGTCGGCCGGCTGACCGGCGCAAGGCCGGCGGGCGACATCGTGGCCTTCGTGCAGGGCAAGGTGGCCTGAGGGACCGGGAAGGGCTGCGGAATCCGCGGCCGCTCGCTTGACAATCCCGCGCCTTTCGGCCAAATCACCGCCCACAGGTCATTGGGGCAGTAGCTCAGTTGGGAGAGCGTATCGTTCGCAATGATAAGGTCAGGGGTTCGATCCCCCTCTGCTCCACCAAGACCTGAACCAGCGCACAATCAGACCGAAATGCGGGCCTCGTCGCCCTTCTGGGGCGCGGCCGGGTTTGCGGCCTGCCGGACCACTTCGGCAATCTGCATCAGTTGTGCCTCAAGCGGGCTGGACCGGCGCCAGACCATGCCGATGGTGCGGCTGGGCGCCGGGTCGCGGAAGCGCGAGACGGTGACGGCGGCCGAGCGGGTTTCGACCGGCACCGCCATTTCCGGCACCAGCGTGATGCCGAAACCGGCGCCGACCATCTGGACCAGCGTTGACAGCGTGCTGCCGTCCAGCATCTCACGCGGGCGGTTGCGGGGGATGTCGCAGAAGGACAGCGCCTGATCGCGGAAGCAGTGCCCCTCCTCCAAGAGCAGAAGCCGCATCTCGCGCAGCATGTCGGGGCCGGGCACCGGCTTGCCGGCATCCTCGGCCGGGCGGATCAGCACGAAAGGCTCCTGCAGCAGCGGCACCTCCGTCAGCGCGGGTTCCGAGGCGGGCAGGGCGAGGATCGCCGCATCCAGCCGCCCGTCCAGCAGTTCCTCAAGCAGCCGTGGCGTCACGGTTTCGCGCAGAAGCGGCCGCAGATCGGGGAACAGCCGCTGGAACCGGCCGATCAGCGCCGGCAAGAGATAGGGCGCCACAGTGGGAATCACGCCCAGCCGCAGCTTGCCCGCCGGTTTGCCCGTGGCGGCGCGCGCCAGATCCTCCAGCGCGTCAACCGATTGCAGGATGTCGCGGGCGCGGGCCAGAAAGGTTTCGCCAAAGCCGGTCAGGCTGATCTGCCGGGTGCCGCGTTCCAGGATCGGGGTGCCAAGCGCATCCTCCAGCACCTTGATCTGCATGGAAAGCGCCGGCTGGGTGACCGCACAGTCATCCGCCGCCCGCCCGAAATGCCGGTGCCGGGCCAGCGCGGTGAAATACCGGATCTGGCGAAGCGTGATGTTCGTCATAAGCGCGCCTTTGCGATCAGAAGGGCAGGGTGAAGCCCGGGTGATCGTAGCGCGGCGGTGGGGGGAGGGGTAGGGGGCGCGGTTCCCCGCGCCCTGCGTTCTTACTTCTCTTTGCGGACACCTTTGAACGGCGTCTTTGAAGAGGTCTTCACGTCCATGAAGCGACCGGTCGCCGTGTCGCGTTTGACGAAGTGGCCGGAAGTGGTTTTCGTTTGGGAGCGGCCCTTGACCATCCCATTGCGTTTGCCGTCGCCCGACGGAGGATTGGTAGCCATCTGTTCGATCTTCCTCAGTGGGTATGACAAGCGGGACTGCAGTACGCACAGCCGTTGATCCGGCGCCAAGCCGGATGGCGGCGTTTGGCTTCGGTTACTGCGTCATGACACGATGAGTGCCAACCAAGAGCTTCGCGATTGTAGATGGCCGGCAGATAGGAACAACTCATGTCGTGAACTTCGTAGTCGCCGTTGAGTTGCTGGTTGGTGTTCAAGCAGAAATTGGGCATATGCCCGCCTCCATTGTTAAAATGAATGAAGGTCGCTTGACTCACCGTCTTGGCTCTGATTCAAACCAAGTTGCTGATCGATGTCCCGCGACGACCTTCGGGTTTGCGGTCTCGGAGTGGACGCCGCTTTGGGTTGGGGCCCGGGGCGGCGTTTCCATTTGTCCGATTGTCACGGCGATCATGCGCATGGGGGATTGTGTCTGTCAATAGGGGCGATCGCAAAATGCGGGCGCCGCCACACTATTATGACTACGCTATCTACTAACACACAAAATGTGGATACGGCAAGCAAAAAGTTACATGTAGGCACTGCTAACTTCGTGTATTTGGGGCGGGCCATTGCGGGAGGCGCAACATGTAGTGGTCTAGCGGCCGCATGACGCACTTATCCACAAGATATCCACAAGTGGCATTGGTCTGATAACGGTCGCATTGACGACGTTCTGCGACCGTTGAACCCGGAAGTGTCTTGCCGCAGGGCAAGTCAACCTCGGCCGGCCCGCGTTGCCGCGGGCCGTTCGGGACTGAAAACGCTCCACCGGAGCGTTTTCGCGGCGCCAGAGGCGCCGCCGTCCCTCACCCCTGCAACGTCCTTACCCCATACCCTTCCCCCCTCGCCTTCATCGCCGCGACGGTGGCGATGCTGGCGGCGGCGGTGGTGAAGTAGGGGATCTTGTCCATCAGGGCGACGCGGCGGATGTCGCGGCTGTCGCTGACGGCCTGGGTGCCTTCGGTGGTGTTCATCACCAGCGCGATGTCGCCGTTCTTCAGCCGGTCCACGATGTTCGGGCGGCCTTCATAGACCTTGGCGACGGGTTCCGCCCGGACGCCCTGCGCCTCGAGCCACTGGGCGGTGCCGCGGGTGGCGACGATGTCAAAGCCCATGGCCACCAGATCGCGGGCGGCGGCGGCCAGCGCCTCGGTCTTGTCCATGTCCTTGACCGACAGGAAGGCGCGGCCGGTTTCGGGCAGTTGCGTGCCCGCGGCCATCTGCGCCTTGAGGAAGGCCAGCGCAAAGGTGCGGTCCCAGCCCATCACCTCACCGGTGGAACGCATTTCCGGCCCCAGCACCGGATCGACGCCGGGGAAGCGGGCGAAGGGCAGGACGGCCTCTTTCACGCTGAACCACGGTGTCTGCGGATCGGCCAGCGTCAGCGGATCGGCCAGGGGCAGCGGGCTGTCGGGGCCGACGCCCTGCGGATAGGGCGCGCGGGCGGGGAAGGTGGACAAGGGTTCGCCCGCCATCAGCCGTGCGGCGATGGAGGCAATCGCGCTGTCGGTGGCCTTGGCGACGAAGGGCACGGTGCGGCTGGCGCGCGGGTTCACATCCAGCACATAGATCGTGCCGTCCTTGATGGCGAACTGCACGTTCATCAGCCCGACGACATGCAGGGCGCGGGCCATCTCGACCGTCTGGCGCTTCAGTTCGGCCACGGTTTCGGCCGAAAGCGAATGGGGCGGCAGGCAGCAGGCAGAGTCGCCCGAATGAACGCCGGCCTCTTCGATATGCTCCATGATGCCGGCGACATGCACGCTGTCGCCGTCGCAGAGCGCGTCCACATCCACCTCGATGGCGCCGGACAGATAGCTGTCCAACAGCACCGGGCTGTCGCCCGAAACCTGAACGGCGGTGGCGATGTAGCGCTCAAGCTGCGCGTCGTCGCGGATGATCTCCATCGCGCGGCCGCCCAGCACGAAAGAGGGGCGGATCACCAGCGGATAGCCGACCGATTTCGCCACGGCAAAAGCCTCATCCCGCGACCGCGCGGTGCCGTTGACCGGCTGCTTCAGGTTCAGCTTCTGCAGGAACTGCTGGAAGCGTTCGCGGTCTTCGGCCAGGTCGATGGCATCGGGCGTGGTGCCCAGGATCGGGATGCCCTCGGCATGCAGCGCATTGGCCAGCTTCAGCGGCGTCTGGCCGCCGAACTGCACGATCACCCCGTGCAGCGTACCGTTCTCCTGCTCAACCCGCAGGATTTCCAGCACATGCTCCAGCGTCAGCGGTTCGAAATAGAGGCGGTCCGAGGTGTCGTAGTCGGTGGAAACCGTCTCGGGGTTGCAGTTGACCATGATGGTTTCATAGCCCGCCGCGGTCAGCGCAAAGCAGGCGTGGCAGCAGCAATAGTCGAACTCGATGCCCTGACCGATCCGGTTCGGGCCGCCGCCGAGGATGACGACCTTTTTCGCCGCCGAAGGCCGCGCCTCGCATTCCACGTCGCCCATCGCGGGGGCTTCGTAGGTGGAATACATATAGGGGGTCTGCGCCTCGAACTCGGCGGCGCAGGTGTCGATGCGCTTGAAGACGGCGGTGACACCCAGGTTGCGGCGGGCGCGGCGCACCTGCGCCTCATCCCGGCCGGTGAGTTTCGCCAGACGGGCATCGGTGAAGCCCATCATCTTCAGCTTGCGCAGTCCGTCGGCGGTGACGGGCAGGCCGGCCTTGCGCAGTTCGGCCTCGGTGTCGATGATCTCGCGGATGCGGGCCAGGAACCACGGATCGAAGGCGGTGATCGCCTGAATCTCGTCGTTGGTGAAGCCTTCGCGCATGGCCTGCGCGATGTTGCGCAGCCGGTCGGGGGTCTGCTGCGACAGGGCCTTGGAGATTGCGGCGCGGTCGGGGGCGCCGGGAATGGCGATTTCATCAAAGCCGGTCAGGCCGGTTTCAAGGCTGGCCAGCGCCTTTTGCAGCGACTCATGGATGGTGCGGCCGATGGCCATCGCCTCGCCCACCGATTTCATCGCGGTGGTCAGCAGGGGTTCCGAGCCGGGGAACTTTTCAAAGGCAAAGCGCGGGATCTTGGTCACGACATAGTCGATCGACGGCTCAAAGCTGGCGGGCGTGACCTTGGTGATGTCGTTGTCCAGCTCGTCCAGCGTATAGCCCACGGCTAGCTTCGCCGCGATCTTGGCAATCGGGAAGCCGGTGGCCTTCGAGGCCAGTGCGGACGACCGCGACACGCGCGGGTTCATCTCGATCACCACCATCCGGCCATCGGCGGGGTTGATCGCCCACTGCACGTTCGACCCGCCGGTTTCCACGCCGATCTCGCGCAGCACGGCGATCGAGCCGTTGCGCATGATCTGGTATTCCTTGTCGGTCAGCGTCAGCGCCGGCGCGACGGTGATAGAATCGCCGGTATGCACCCCCATCGGATCGACGTTCTCGATGGAGCAGACGATGATGGCGTTGTCGGCGGTGTCGCGCACCACCTCCATCTCGTATTCCTTCCAGCCGAGCAGCGATTCATCGACCAGAACCTGCGCCACGGGCGAGGCTTCGAGGCCGCTCTTCACGATGGCTTCGTAATCGTCGCGGTTATAGGCCACGCCGCCGCCGGTGCCGCCCAGGGTGAAGGCGGGGCGGATGATGGCGGGAAGGCCCACATATTCCAGCGCCTCCATCGCCTCGCGCACGCCGGCTGCGACATCATACTTGCCCGAGGGCAGCTTCGGCGCGGCAACGATGGTGGCCTTGGGGTTTTCAAGGCCGATGCGGTCCATCGCCTCGCGGAACAGCTTGCGGTCTTCGGCCATCTCGATGGCTTCGCGCTTGGCGCCGATCAGTTCGACGCCGAATTTTTCCAGAACCCCCATGTCGGCCAGCGCCAGCGCGGTGTTCAGGCCGGTCTGGCCGCCCATCGTCGGCAGAAGGGCGTCGGGGCGTTCCTTCTCGATGATCTTGGCGACGACTTCGGGGGTGATCGGCTCGATATAGGTGGCGTCGGCCAGACCCGGGTCGGTCATGATCGTCGCGGGGTTCGAGTTGACCAGAACCACCCGATAACCTTCTTCGCGCAGGGCCTTGCAGGCCTGGGCGCCCGAGTAGTCGAACTCGCAGGCCTGCCCGATCACGATGGGGCCTGCACCGATGATCATGATCGAGCTGATATCGGTTCTCTTCGGCATGACATTCTCCATCGGGCGGGCAAATTGGCGGGGTTATAGTCGCCCGGCGCCGGGGCGCAAGGCGGAATCGCCCCCGCTGCCTGCCGGGGCGGCGGCGTCGCAAAAACGGGGCGGCGCGGCGCGGCGGTGCTGGCCTTGGGGCGCAGAGCGGCTTAACTGAAGGCCAGGGCAGGCGGAGGCGGCGGTGATCGTTCTGGAAGACGGACCGGAGGGGCGGGCGGCGCTGTTTGACGGCGCCTCTGC
>JACZKR010000433.1 GCA_014859945.1 Paracoccaceae bacterium
GCAAAGCCGGAAGGCCGCGTGCAGGCCGCCGGCGCGGCGCGGGGGCGCTGGAACCCGCAGGCCCCGGCCGCTTTGCCATCGCGGGCACCGAGTGGTGGATCCTCTGGGCCGATGGCGATTACCGCACGCTGGCCATCGGCACGCCCGACGGCCGCTTCGGCTTTGTGCTGGACCGCAGCGGTGGCATCACCGCCGACCGGATGGCGGCGGCGCGCGGCATCTTTGAATGGAACGGCTACGATCCGGCGGGGCTTCAGCCGCTCTGACCGCGCACGGGGCTTGACCTTTGGCGGGCGGCGGCGCTGATAGGTCCAGTCCGCCGCCGCGATGGGTCCAGAATGTCGATTCCCGCCGAAGCCTTCGTCCTGCCCCCCGCCGGCCGCGGCAGCCTGCAGCAGCGCATCCGCCAGATGGTGACCGAGGGCATCCTGTCGGGCCGTTTCCGGGCGGGGCAGAAGATGCCCTCGTCGCGCGGGCTGGCGCAGCATCTGGGGATCAGCCGCATCACCGTGACGCTGGCCTATGCCGAACTCGTCTCCTCCGACTACCTGACGGCGCGGGGACGCTCGGGCTATTACGTTTCCGAAAACGCCCCCCGCGCCCCCGACATGCCGGCGCGCGGCCCCCGCGCCGAAAGCCCCGATTTTGCCCGGCTGATCGGCGGGCGGCCGCAGGCGGCGGCGCAGGTGGAACGGCCGACCGACTGGGACCGCTATCCGCATTCCTTCATCTATGGGCAGGCCGACCCGACGCTGTTCGACCACCAGAACTGGCGGCTTTGCGCGGTGCGCGCGCTGGGCCGGCGCGATTTCGGCGCGCTGACGCAGGATTACTACGACCGCGACGACCCGCTTCTGATCGAGCATGTGCTGCGCGCCATCCTGCCGCGCCGGGGCATCGCCGCCGAACCCGAAGAGGTGCTGCTGACGCTGGGCGCCCAGAACGCGCTGTGGATCGCGGCGCAGGTTCTTCTGGGGCCGGGGCGGCGGGCAGCGGTGGAGAACCCTTGCTATTCCGGCCTGCGCGGGGTGCTGACGGCCACCGGCACGGGCATTGTTCCGGTGGATGTCGATGCCGAGGGCCTGCCGCCCGAAGCCATTCCGCCCGGGGTGGATGCGGTCTTCACCACCGCCAGCCACCAGTGCCCGACCAATGCCACCATGCCGCTGGACCGCCGCCTTGCCCTGCTGGCCGCCGCCGGGCGCGAGGGCTTCGTGATCGTCGAGGATGATTACGAATTCGAGATGAGCTTTCTGAAACCCGTCTCGCCCGCGCTGAAATCGCTCGATACCGAGGGGCGGGTGGTCTATGCCGGCTCCTTCTCGAAATCGGTGTTTCCGGGGATGCGGCTGGGCTATCTGGTCGGCCCGCCCTCGTTCATCGCCGCCGCCCGCGCGCTGCGGCTGACCACGCTGCGCCACCCGCCGGGGCATATCCAGCGCACGGTCGCCTATTTCCTGTCGCTGGGCCATTACGATGCGCTGATCAACCGGATGCGCGCAGCCTACCGGCGGCGGCGGCAGGTGATGGAAGAGGCGATCCGCGACCACGGGCTGGTGGTGGCGGGGCAGGGCGGCTTTGGCGGGTCAAGCTTCTGGATGCGCGCGCCGGAAGGGGTGGACACCGAGGTGCTGGCCGAACGGCTGCGCCCCGACGGCGTGCTGATCGAGCCCGGCCGGGTGTTCTTCGACCCCGCCCGCGCGCCGCACAACTATTACCGGCTGGCCTATTCCTCGACCCCGCCGGCGCGCATTCCCGAAGGCATCTCCCGCATCGCCCGCGCCATCCGGCAGGGGGCGGGATAGGGGCGGCCGGAAGGGTTGTGGAAGTTCGCCCAGCCCCTTGCCGACCGCCGCATAGGTCTTCGCTGGCCAAGGCCATCGCCGCGGCCACGCCGCAACAGCACACCTTGCCGCCGGTGGCCCCAAAGGCCGCCGGCCAGCGCCCGCCCCGCCCATGGCGGGCGCTTCTCGCCCGCCGGGACGGGCGCCGGCCTATCGTCTCGCGCGTTGACGCGGGCAGGTTGCACCGGCCCCGCATCGGGCGGGGAAAGGCGGCGCCTTTCCTGATCCGCCCGAGACCGGGTTCGCGCCTGCTGAAGCCGCGGACCGGGGG
>JACZKR010000434.1 GCA_014859945.1 Paracoccaceae bacterium
GCTTGTAGCGCAGCTCGTAAGCGCCGGGCACCTCGGGCGCGGTCATCTCCAGCGGATTGCCGGCCGTCACATAGGCGTAGGACACATAGCTGTCACTGCCCGCCTCGGCGATCTGGATGTTGTCATAGGGCGCGTCCGGCCCGGTCCAGCCGACCTGAAACACGCTGCCCGCCGCCACCTGGTCGGGGGCGGATAGGGAGACCGGGGCATCCAGCACGGTAATCTCGCGCGTGGCGATCACGATCTGGTCGCGGAACTTGTAGCGCAGTTCATAGACCCCCGGCTCTCCGGGCAGGATCAGGCTGATCGGGTTGCCGTCGGCCACATAGCCCCAGCTCCAGCGTTCGCTGTCGCCGGCAAGGCCGATTTCCACCGTGTCCAGTTCGGCCGCCGGGCCGGTCCAGCCGATGGCAACCGGCTGGCCCAGTTGCCCGGTGGCGGGCGCCTCCAGCGTGGCTTCGGGCAGGGGGCCTGCGGGAATGTAGGGGCGCACCAGCATCAGCACCCCTTCGCGGATGCCGGATGCCCAGCCCTCGGCCGGGTCATGGGTGATGTAATCCATCTCGGAACTGGCCCCAAAGCCGAAGCAGCGCGGATGATCGACAAAAAGGCTGCCCGCCGGCTCATAGCGCCAGGCGGCGCATTGGGCATCGGCTTCGCACAGGGCGGCGCATTGTGCGATGGTGCCGTCGGCGGGAAAGCTGAACTCGGGCGGCTCCCCGCCGGGGGCGCCCGTGGTCATGCCGGTCGGGGCGATGGCCGTCGCCTCCATCATCGGGGCGCCGGGGTAGTAGCTGCGCTGCGGCGGCGGCGTATCGGGCATCGGGGCCACCTCGGCCGCCTCGGGCGCCGCGACGGCTGCGGTCAGCGCCTTGGCCAGCCCGGCGCTGTCCTCGGCGCCGAAATAGCGCCCGCCGGTGTTCTCCGCGATGCAGGCCACCCGCGCGCCTTCGTCGCGGGTCAGGCCGAAGCCGATGACATGGGCGGTGAAATCGACGCCCGAGGCTTCAAGTTCATGCGCCAGCGCGCAGGGATCGGCCTCGCAGGTTTCGATCCCGTCGGTGACCAGAACCACGGTGGCTGGGTTTTCGGTGCTGCGCAGCGCCTCGGCCGCCTGCCGGACGGCTTCGGTCAGCGGGGTCTTGCCCTGAAAGCGCATGGCGTTGACCGCATCAAGAATTGCCCCCGCGCTGCCCGGCGCCGGCGGCACCATCAGTTCGATATCCGCGCAATTGCCCCGCTCGCGGTGGCCATAGGCCATCAGGCCCAGCACGCGGTCATCCGGCAGGTCGGCCAGCACGCCCGCCACGGTTTCCCGCGCGATCTCCAGTTTGGTGCGCCCGTCGATCTGCCCCCACATCGAACCCGAGCCGTCCATCACGATCATCGTGGTGGTCTGGGCCGCGGCAGACAGCGCCAGCCCCGCTGCAAGCAGGGCCGCGCCGGGAAGGCGGAAAGGCAAGGTCATCGAAATCTCCGGAAAGCGCAGGCATTCGGCCCGATGATGCCCGCCGGGCGGGCCTGCGTCTTGGGCCTGACGGCACCGGACCGGGGTCAGGCGGAACCGGGGTGCTGGCGCCAGCGTTCCACCGCAAGCGCGCGCATCTCGGACGGGGTCATGGCAAAGGCCTGCCGGAACCGCAGGTTGAAGGCCGAGATGTCGCCGAACCCCGCATCCAATGCGATCCGGCTGATCGGCATGCCCGCGCTGGCCGGATCGTTCAGCTTGCGGCGCACCCGCATCAGCCGCCGCAGGGCGACATGGTCGGAAAAGCTGGTGCTCTCATCGGCGAAAAGCGACCGCAGATAGCGGGGCGAGATGCCGTGCCGCGCCGCCATCCATTCCGCCGAAAGTTCGGGGCTGGTCAGATTGCGGTCAATATCGGCGCGGATCGCCCGCAGCCGGGCCACGCGCGCGCCGCGCCCGCGGGCAATCGCCTCTGTATCGCGGTCGGCCCCGATGGCCAGCAGCACCAGATCCTGCATGTGGCTGGCGCAAAGCTCCAGATCGCCGGGCGACAGCGCTGCCGCCTCGGCATGGATGCCGCGCGCATAGGCCAGAAGCATCCGCCACTGCGGCGTCAGGGCGACCTGATCGCGCAGGGGCAACCCGCCGGTCGCGCCGACAAGGGCACGGGGGATCGACAGATAGAAGCCATGGGTTTCGGCCCCGTGAAAGCGGGCCACCCCCGGCACCTCGCTGGGGTCCAGATAGAGGCTGCCGGGGCGCAGCTCATGCTCGGCCCCGCCACGCTGACGGATGGTGAAGCCGCCCGTCTGCGGTATATGCAGCAAAAGGTTGTCGCCCGTGCCAGCGGCCAGCGCCATGGTCCGCCGCGTCACGCATTCGGAATGCGCGGTGTCGGCCAGCACCAGCCCGCCCGCCAGCGCGATCGAGGTGCGGGACGAAAATTCGCCCTCGCCCGGTTCGATCTGCAACTGGCAGACATGGGCGCAGGCGGCCTCGAACTCGGCCACCCGGCGGTCCGCCTGCATATCTGCCGAACGCAGCACAAAATGGCTCATCTTCAAGGCCCCGGTTTCAGGACCCGTCACGCAGCCCCCGCACTGACAGATTGCGGTTCAAATCCGGTTCGGGCAAGTCCGGATACCCGACCCGGCCTCCCGCCCGCCGCAACCATGGCAGCAGGCGCGGTGCGGTGCAGCCAAAGGGAGGCTGCGGGTCATTGGCCGGTCGTTGCAGCCCCTGCACCAGCAGCGCGGAATAAAGGTCGATCATCATGGCCTCCTTGCGGGGGAGTCCCGCAGGAAATGGCCGTGCGGCGGGGCCGGTTTCGACCGAAATTATTTTTGACAGGCCCTGTCGAATAGCGCCTTCCCCAAACGGCTACCTGGCATCACCATGTCCGGGAGGGGGCGCCATGCAGTACATGTTCCTGATCTACCTTGACGAGGCGAAGTTCGCCGACATGACCCAGGCCGAACGCGACGCCTTCGGCAACGGCATGCTGGATTATGACGAAGTGCTGAAGGCCTCGGGCCATTTCATCCTGGGTGAGCCGCTGAAACCGCCGGCCGAGGCCATCACCCTGCGCGCCTGGGAAGGGCCGCTGACCCTGACAGACGGCCCCTTCATGGAGACGAAAGAGCATCTTTCCGGCTTCATCCTTGTTGAGGCCCGCGACCTGAACGAGGCCATCGCGCTGGCGGCGCGGATGCCTCTGGTCACCGTCGGGTCAATCGAGGTGCGGCCGCTGGGTGTGCTGGAACGGGTATGACCGACCTTGCCGCCATCTGGAACAGCGAACGCCAGCGGGTTCTGGCCACGCTGATCCGGCTGCTGGGCGATTTCGATCTGGCCGAGGAAGCTTTGCACGAGGCGTTTCTGGCCGCCGCCGAGAAATGGCCGCGCACCGGTGTTCCGGACAATCCCTTCGGCTGGCTGGTGTCGGCCGGCCGCTTTCGCGCCATTGACCAGATGCGGCGGGCGGCGCGTCTGGTGCATGACCTGCCCGATATCGCGGCGCCCGAAAGCCCGGCGGATTGGGCCGACGACGGCCTGCGCCTGATCTTCACCTGCTGCCACCCCGCGCTGCCGGCCGAGGCGCAGGTGGCCCTGACCCTGCGCACCGTCTGCGGACTGACGACCGAAGACATCGCCCGCGCCTTCCTGATCCGCCCGCCCGCCATGGCGCAGCGGATCGTCCGGGCCAAGGCGCGGATCAGGGCCGAAGGCCTGCGCTATGAAATCCCCGAACCCGCCGAACTGCCCGGGCGGCTCCAGGCGGTTCTGCATGTGATCTATCTGGTCTTCAACGAAGGCTACCTGTCACAGGCCGCCCCGCGCCCCGATCTGTCGGCCGAGGCGATCCGGCTGTGCCGCCACCTTGCGGCGCTTCTGCCCGACGGCGAGGTGATGGGGCTTCTGGGGCTGATGCTGTGCCACGAAGCGCGGCGCGAGGGCCGCTTTCGCGACGGCGCGCCGGTGGCGCTGGACGCGCAGGACCGCAGCCTGTGGGACGCCGCGATGATCGCTGAGGGGCGGGGCTGGCTGGACCGCGCCTTCGCCTCGGGCAGCGTCGGGCCCTTTGCGGTTCAGGGCGCGATTGCCGCGCTGCATGCCACCGCGCCCGATTCCGGCGCCACCGACTGGGCCGAGATCGCCGGCCTTTATGCGGTTCTTGAACGCCTGCAGCCCTCGCCCGTCGTGCGGCTGAACCGCGCTATGGCGCTGGCCATGGTGCAGGGCGCCGAGGCCGGGCTGCGGCAGGTTCAGCCCCTGACGCGCGGGGCGCTGGCCGATTACCGTCTTGCCCATCTGGCCGAGGCCGAACTGCTGACGCGCCTTGACCGCCCCGACGAGGCCGCCCGCGCCTATGACCGGGCGCTGGAGATATCGGCCGGGGCGGAACGCCCCGCCATCGAGGCCCGTCTGGCCGAGTTGAGGGCCGGTGCGGCGGGGCAGGAGAACCGGCCACGGCCCGCCGCCGGCTGACGCACAGCACGCGGCCCTAGGGCGCCCGCAGCCCGAAGGCCTCGGGCCCCACCACGCGCTTCGCCGCTTCGGTCTTCAGATGCGGATGCGCCGGCGCTGTCAGCAGGGCCACGCGCAGGCCATAGCGCACCTCTTCGCTGCCGATGGGCCGGCCGGTTTCGCTGTCAACCATGCAGATCAGGTCGGGCGTCAAGGCCAGCGGCCGCCCGTCTTCCCATGCGGCAAGGTATTCGTTCTGCACCGTCAGGCGGACCGTCCGGCCGCGGTCGGCGTCCAGCCCGCCCAGCGTCAGCACCGCGCGCAGAAAACCACCCTCGGTGCGGCGTTCGACATCGGTCACCTTGCCGCGCAGCAGGACGCTTGCCCCCATGGCGCCGCAGATCGCCGCCACCGGATCGTCCTTGGCCGCCCGTGCCGCCAGAACCGCATCTCCGATCCGGTGAGCCAGCCGCAGGGTGCCCGGCACTGCATGGCGGCGCACGAAGGCGCCGGTCATCGGCGCGGTGGTGAAATAGGCGGCCGAGCCCATGGCCACCGTGCCGGCGCGCAACAGACGCTCCAGCATTTCGGGGCTGCGGGCCTCGGTGACGATCAGGGTGTTGCCCTCGAAATCCGTCAGGCCCGAGGGGTGGGCGACATGGCCGTTGATGAAGAAGGTGGTCATCTGCACCTCGGGAAAGGCCCGGCCCATGCCATCGGCATCGACCACCGGCAGGCCCAGCCGCGCGGCCGCGATCATCGGCGCGATGGCGTTCGAGCCGCCGATCTCATCGGCGATCAGCGCGTCGATCCGGTGGCCAAGATGCTGTTCCATCACCCGGATCAGGCGGGCGCTTTCGCTGCCCTCGACCATGCGTTCCACCCCCACGGTCGGCGCGCCGATTCCGGCCAGCGCCATGACCTGCGCATCGGGGGCCAGATCCTCCAGCCCGATGACCCGCAGGCGGCGCCCCTCGGCCAGTTGCGCCTTGGCCATCAGCGCGCCCAGCCACGGGTTGCCGCCGCCGCCGGTGCCCAGAACGCCCGCGCCAAGGGTGATGCGGTCGATATCGGCTTCGGTCAGGTTCCAGTTCATGCGATGTCTCCGACGACCTTGGCACGGATGCGGGTGGTATGGCCCGGCAGATAGGCCAGCGGATGGTCTTCCAGTTCCACCACCTCCAGCCGGTCGGGGTCTGCGCCGGCCTCGATGGCGCGGCGGCGGGCGGTCTCAGTGGCTTCGGCCAGCGCCTTTTCCCGCGTCGTGCCGTCCAGAACCACCACACGGTCGGCCTCGCCCGAGACCTGGGCAATGGCCGCGCCCACCGCATTGGCCGATCCGGCATGGTCGGGCCGCAGCACCGCGCTTGCCCCGTCCAGCGGGCCGCTGATCAGAATGGCGCCGCCGCCGACCAGAACCACCGGCACCGGCTCGGATGACGGCTTCATCCGGTCCAGCGCCTCTTCGACCCGCAGCCGCATCGCCGCCAGAACCTGGCGCAGATCATCTGCGGCAAGCCCCGCCACAAGCGCCGGATCGCCCAGTTCGGCCAGACCGGCCGCCACTGCGATATCCGTCGCCGTCAGATCGCCGCCGCCGAAGACGCGGGCCTTCTCGGTCAGGCGGAAGCCCACCGATTCCGGGCCGATGCTGAGCGGCGACAGGCAGACCAGACTGCCCCCGCCCAGACCGAAGGACAGAACATCGGGCAGGCGGAAATTGGTGGCGATGCCGGCAATCTCGGCCCCTTCGCTGCGGCTGCGCGGGAAACCGGCCACCAGCACGCCGATATCGGTGGTCGTCCCGCCGATGTCGATGACCACGGCGTCGCGCAGGCCCGTCAGAAAGGCCGCCCCCCTTAGCGAATTGGTCGGCCCCGAGGCCAGCGTTAGGATCGGAAAGCGCGCCGCGGTTTCGGCCGTCATCAGCGTGCCGTCGTTCTGGGTCAGCCACAGCGGGCATCCAAGCCCCGCCGCCGCCATGGCCGCCCCGAAGGCCGCGACCGTGTGCAGCCCCAGACCCGCCAGCGCAGCGTTCAGGATCGTGGCATTCTCGCGCCGCAGGAAACCGTTGACGCCGATGCGGTGCGACAGGCTGACAAAGGCGCCCGGCATCTCTTCGGCGATGATCCGGGCCGCCGTCTGTTCCATCCCCGGGTCGGCAAGGGAAAAGACGCCGGTCACGGCGACCGATGTCACGCCCTTGGCCCGCCAGCCCCGGCAGGCCGCGCGGATGGCGTCGTGATCCAGCGGCGCGATGGGCCGGGTGTCCACGTTCACCCCGCCATCCACCAGCGCCGCGCCGCCATCGACCGCGTCGCGCAACGAAGCGGGCCAGCCGGTCAGCGGCATCAGCGCCCGTGTCGCCCGCCCGCACAGCCGCAGGATGCCGACCTTCTGCAGATGTTTGCCCTCGATCACCGCGTTCAGGAAATGCGTCGTGCCGATCATGACCGAGGTCACCTCGGCCGCCGCCACCCCGCCCCGCGCGATCACCGCGCCGATCGCCGCCGCAACGCCCGAGGTGACATCGGCGCTGGTCGGCGCCTTGACCGTGGCCAGCACCTGCGCCCCCCGTAAAAGGGCCGCGTCGGTGTTGGTGCCGCCGACATCGACACCGATGCGCAGGCCGCTCATGACTCCACCTTGTTCAGCGCGGTCGTGCGCGTGCCATAGACCTTGTACATCTTCAGCGTGATCCGTGGTTCGACCTTGCGCACGCCGGGCAGGGCGGCGACGGCGGTTTCGCAAAAGGTGAACAGCGCCGCGTGATCGGCCACCATGACCGAGGCGATCAGGTTCCACGGCCCGGTGGTCGAGGCCAGATAGCCGACCTCGTCATGTTCGCCCAGGGCGGCGGCGATGGCATCGATGCGGCCCGGCGCAACCTCGATCATCAGGTCGGCCTTCACCCCGTCGCCCATCGCGGTGGGGTCGGGGATCGCGGCAATCGCGATCCGGCGCGTCTGCAGCAGGGCCGAGATGCGGTTGCGCACCGTGCGTTCCGACGCCGTGCCAAGCCGCTGCGCGATCTCGGTCGCGGAAAGGCGGCCGTCCTTTTCAAGCAGCGCCACGATGGCGCGGTCCAGCGGGTCGAGTTCCGGTTTCTGCATGTTGATGATTCCGAATCGGCTGATGTTGGTTCATGAGTTTCTGAATCGGCATAATCAGTCAAGGCATTTCCGTTTCGGCAATTCCGTCCCTCCGCAGCCTTCCTATAACTTCTGGATATACCTGTCCTCAATCTTGATATTGGACGGCATAGGATGGCCAGCCCTATGGTGAAGGCGACCAAAGGCCGGGCCGAACCGGCACGTCATTTGCAACAGGGGAATATCCGATGAACCACGCCTGCCGCCTGACCACCGCTTCTGCCATTGCGCTGCTTCTTTCCGGCGCCGCCTGGGCCGAGGGGTTCGACACCTCGACCATCGCCGTGAACCCCGACCTTGCTGCCCGCGTGCCGGCGAAAATCCGCGAGGCGGGGGTTCTGGTCAGCGGGACCGACACCGCCTATGCCCCCTGGGAATACCTGGCGGGCGCAGACGGGCAGACGCCCGAGGGGATCGACGTCGATATCGCCAATGCGATCACCGCCAAATGGGGCATCAAGTTCGAGATGCAGACCGCGCCGTTCGACGGCATCCTGCCGGCCCTTGGCACCAAGTATGACATCGGCATCTCGGCCTTCTCGATCACCAACGAACGGATGCAGGTCGTCGATTTCGTCAGCTATTTCCTTTCGGGCAGCCTGTGGGCCGTCAAGACCGGCAACCCCACGGGCTTTGACCCTCAGGACATCTGCGGCTCCAGCCTCGCCCTGCAAAGCGGAACCTGGCACATGGACATCGTCCAGAAGGAAAGCGCCGCCTGCGTCGCCGCCGGCAAGCCCGAGATCTCGATCCTGTCCTTCGCCCTGCAGACCGAGGCCCTGACCCGGGTTGCGGCGGGGGGCGCCGATGCGACGATCTCGGGCGACAGCCAGATTGCGCTGGCCGCAAAGAACTCGGAAGGCATGCTGGAAACGCTGCCGGCCTATGGTGAGATCGGCGGCAGCGGCCTGAACGGCATCGCGGTGGCCAAATCCACCCCCGAACTGACCCAGCTGATCGCCGACACGCTGAACGAAATGATCGCCGACGGCACCTATGCCAAGCTTCTGGCCGAATGGGGGCTGGAGGTGACGATCGACAAGGCCGAGATCAACCCGGCGATTGACTACTGATCGTCGCGAAAGGCTGGAAGATGACGAAGACGAATGATCCCGGCGGCGGCGCAAGCCCGCCCGTCGCCGGCGAGGCGGGCGGCGCGGTGACCCTGAATGTCATCGTGCCGCCGCGGCATCCGGGGCGATGGCTGGCGGTGGTGATCCTGGCGCTGCTGGCCCTGCAGATGGCGCAGGCGCTGGCGGTGAACGAGAATTTCCACTGGGGGGTCTTCTGGAAGCACCTCTTCCACCCCCATGTGCTGCGCGGCGTCATGTGGACGCTGATCCTGACCGTTGCGGCGATGGCGGTGGCCATGTTCGTGGCGATCAGCCTTGTCGTCATGCGCGACAGCGACAACCCCATCCTGCGCGGTCTGGCCTGGGGCTGGATCTGGTTCTTCCGCGGAACGCCGATCTACACGCAGCTGCTGTTCTGGGGCCTGTTCGCCGTCCTTTTCCCGCGCCTGTCGCTGAACCTGCCCTTCGGACCCGAGATCATCGGGGTCGAGACGAAGTGGATCGTCACCCCCGCCATGGCCGCGGTGCTGGGCCTTGGTTTCAACGAAAGCGCCTATCTGACCGAGATTTTCCGTGCCGGGTTCAAGGCCATCGACCGGGGCCAGACCGAAGCGGCCGAAGCCCTGGGCATGACCAGAACCCGCATCTGGCTGCGCATCCTGATGCCGCAGGCCATGCGCACCATCATCCCGCCCACCGGAAACGAGACCATCGGCATGCTCAAGATGACCTCGCTTGTTCTGGCGGTGCCTTTCACGCTGGACCTGATGTTCGCCACCAATGCCATCGCCAACCGCATCTTCCTGCCCATTCCGCTTTTGATGGTCGCGGCCTTCTGGTATCTGGCCATCACCTCGGTGCTGATGGTGGGGCAGTTCTGGCTGGAACGCCACTTCGGCCGCGGGCATGACCTGCCGGCAACCCGGGGGCTGTCATGAACGCGGTCGTCCTTCAGGGTATCCACAAGTTCTATGGCCCCTCCGGCACCGGCGTTCACGCCCTGCGCGGCATCGACCTGACCATCGCAAAGGGCGAGGTCTGCGTGGCCATCGGGCCGTCGGGTTCGGGCAAATCCACGCTTCTGCGCTGCATCAACCAGCTTGAAACGGTCTCGGCAGGCCGGGTCTATCTGGACGGCGAGTTGCAGGGCTATACGGAACGCGAGGGCCGGTTCCATCCGCTGCCGCCGGCAAAGGTGGCGGCCCAGCGGCGGCGCACCGGCATGGTGTTT
This sequence comes from Paracoccaceae bacterium, assembly GCA_014859945.1. Taxonomy (GTDB): domain Bacteria; phylum Pseudomonadota; class Alphaproteobacteria; order Rhodobacterales; family Rhodobacteraceae; genus Fuscibacter. The sequence continues at coordinate 9,892 of JACZKR010000434.1, forward strand.
CAGCGCTTCAACCTGTTCCCGCACATGACCGCCGCCCAGAACATCATGGAAGGCCCGGTGCAGGTGAAGGGCCTGCGCCGGTCCGAGGCTAGGGAGATGGCGCTGGCGCTTCTGGCGCGCGTCGGCTTGCAGGGGCTGCACGACCGCTATCCGAACCAGCTGTCCGGCGGCCAGCAGCAGCGCGTCGCCATCGCCCGCGCCCTGGCCATGGAACCCGGCGTGATGCTGTTTGACGAACCGACCAGCGCCCTTGACCCCGAACTGGTGGGCGAGGTGCTGGACGTGATCAAGGACCTCGCCCGCTCGGGCATGACGATGATGCTGGTCACCCATGAAATCGGTTTTGCCCGCGAGGTGGCTGACCATCTGGTCTTCATGGATCAGGGAACGCTGGTTGAATCCGGCCCCCCGCGCGAATTGCTGGCCAATCCGCAGAACCCGCGCACCCGCGCCTTCCTGTCGAAAGTGCTGTAGATGACCAATCTTGATCCTGCCTTGCTGGCCACCGTGCAGGGCTGGCGCCGCCACCTGCACGCCCATCCCGGACTTTCGGGGCAAGAGGGCGCGACGGCCTCCTTCATCTCGGCCCGGCTGGCCGAGATGGGGGTGCCGCATGAAACCGGCATCGGCGGGCATGGCGTGGTGGCGCGGCTGCACCGGCCGGGCTCAAACCGCTCGGTCGGTCTGCGCGCCGATATCGACGCCCTGCCGATTGCCGAGGCGAACAGCTTTGCCCATGCCTCGGTCCACCCCGGGGTGATGCATGCCTGCGGACATGACGGGCATACGGCCGCCCTGCTGGCGGCGGCAAAGCTGCTGAATGACGATCCCGGCTGGACCGGCACGATCCACCTGATCTTTCAGCCGGCCGAGGAAAACGGGCAGGGCGCCAAGGCGATGATCGCCGATGGCCTGTTTGACCGCTACCCGACCGAGCGCATCTTCGCCTGGCACAACTGGCCGGGGATCGAGGCGGGCAAGGTCGCGGTCTATGACCGCCCGGCCTTTGCCGCCGGCGGCGAATGGCGGGTGACGCTGCGGGGCGAAGGCGGCCACGCCGCCATGCCGCATACCACGCGCGACCCGGTGACGGCGGTGGGTCATCTGATCGTGGCGCTCAATTCGATCGTGTCGCGCAATGTCGATCCGATGGCGACGGTGGCGCTGACCTGCTCGATGGTCCATGGCGGCACGGTTTCCAACCAGATCCCCGCCGAGGTGACGCTGACCGGCACCCTGCGCACCTTCGATGCCGATCTGCGCCGCGCCATCATTTCGCGGATGCGTGCGGTGATCGAGGGCACCGCCGCCGCCATGGGGGTAGAGGCCGATTATGAGATCAACTCGACCGGCCGGGTGATGGCCGACACGCCGGCCGAATCCGCGCTGTCGGTCGCCGCGGCCGAAGCGGCGGGCCTGCCCCATACCCGCGACGTGCGTCCGGTGATGGGGGGCGACGATTTCGCCTTCATGGTCGATCAGGGGCGCGGCGGGTCTTACGTCATGATCGGCAACGGTCCGGTGCAGCCGGGCGGCAAGCTGCATGAGGACGGCTATGACTTCAACGATGCGGTGCTGGACCCCGCCATCCGCTGGCTGACCCATGTCGCCAGGCTGGCGCTGAAGGACTGAGCGATGTCAGGCGGCCTTTTCCAGATCCCCGATGAACTCTTGCAGCAGCGCCGAGGGCGGGCGGTTCGGCGGCAGGATCAGCAGCGTCCGGAAATGGATCGCCGGCTCATAACGGCGCAGGCTGACGCCCCGGCCCAGATAGGGTTCGGCCGTGCGCGGATCGACAAAGCCGATCCCCAGCCCCGCCGCGACCATCGCGCAGATCGTGGTGGAATAGGGGGTTTCGATGATGGTGCGGATGCTGACGCCGGCTTCGGCCAGCGCAAGTTCGGCCTCGCGGCGGGCAGTATCCTCGGGCGCCAGCGCGATGAAGGCCTCATCCGCCAGATCGGCCGGGCGGACCACCTCTTTGGCCAACAGCCGGTGCCCGTCCGGCACGGCCAGCGCCACGCGGTCCTGAACGAAGGGCCGCACATCCAGCCCGGTCTTGTCGATTTCATCGGCAGCCAGCCCCACGTCGAACTGCCCCGAGGCGACAAGATCGCGCACGACCGAGGACATGCGGGTCTGGAAGGTGATGGCGACCTTCGGGTTGCGGGTCAGAAAGGCCTTGATGGCCCGCGGCACCACATTGGTGGACAGGGCCGACAGGCAGGCCACCCGCAGCTCGCCAGAGCCATAGTCGCGGATGCGCGCCGCCGCGCCGCGCAGATGGGCAAGGCCGGTAAAGGTCTGCTCGACCTCGCGGAACAGAAGCTGACCCTCGGCCGTCGGATGCAGCCGGCCCTTGATGCGGTGGAACAGGGCAAAGCCGATCGCCCGCTCCATCTCGGCCACGGCCTTGGACACCGCGGGCTGGGTGATGCGCAGCACCTCGGCGGCGCGGGCGGTGGTGCCGTTGGTCATGACGGCGCGGAAGACTTCGACCTGACGCAGGTTCATCGGCGCTTTCCTATAACTATCTGGAATGAAGTTTGCAGAAATGCGGACCGAATGGAATTGAAAAAGCCCCTGTCCCGGGGCAAGGGAGGAGGGGCCCATGTCTGATACCACCGACTGCGTGCTGACGCCGCGCGTGCCTGTCGAGGGGTTCGATCCCCTTGGCGTGGCCACCTACCGCGCCTCGACCATCACCTTCGCCAATGCCGAAGCCTATGCAACGCGCGGCCAGCGTGGTGACAAGGGCTATTCCTACGGCCTTTACGGCACCCCCACGACGCGGACGCTGGAAGAAAAGCTGTCGCGGCTGGAACAGGCGGCGCGGACCTTTCTGGTGCCCTCGGGTCAGGCGGCCAATGCGCTGGCGATCCTGCCCTTCGTTGCCGCAGGCGACCATGTGCTGCTGGCCGATACCGTCTATCCGCCGATGCGCGACTTCGCCCTGACCGACCTTGCGCGGCTGGGTGTACGGGCCGATTTCTTCGATCCCGCCGACCCCGCCGATGTCAGCCGCCGCCTGCGGCCTGAAACGAAGGTGGTCTGGTGCGAAAGCCCCGGTTCCACCACGATGGAGGTGATGGACCTGCCGGCGGTGGCCCGCATCGCCCATGCGGCGGGGGCGCTGCTGGGGGTGGACAACACCTGGGCCACGCCGCTGAACCTGAAACCGCTGACCCTTGGCGCCGATATCGTGACCGAGGCGCTGACCAAATATGTCTCGGGCCATTCCGATGTCATCATGGGGTCGATCTCGGTCCGCGAACCGGCGCTGGCCGGGCCGATCAAGGGGCTGATCGGGCGCATGGGCATCGGGGTGTCTTCTGACGATGCGGCGCTGGTGCTGCGCGGGTCCGAAACGCTGGCCCTGCGCCTGCGCCATCAGGCCGCGGTGGCCCTGCGCTTTGCCGAACGGCTGGCCCGGCACCCGATGGTGGCCCGCGTGCTGCATCCGGCGCTGCCGGACGATCCGGGCCATGCGCTGTTCCGGCGCGACTTTCTGGGGGCAAGCGGGGTCTTTTCGCTGTGCTTCCCGCCCGATGTGGCGCCGCTGGTCGCGCCGTCGCTGGACGCGCTGAAGCTGTTCGCCATCGGCGCCTCATGGGGGGGCACGCGCAGCCTTGCCGCACCCATGCCGGTACGCGCCAGCCGCAGCGCCACCGACTGGCCCGGCCCCGACCTGGCCCTGCGCCTGTCGATCGGGCTTGAGGATGAGGGGGAGCTTTGGGCCGACCTTGAACGCTTCCTTGCCGCGCTGGAACGCCAGGCGAAAGCAGCATGAGCGACCCCTGCCTTCTGCCCCTTGCCGAACAGGCCGGGCTGATCGCCTCCGGCGAACTGTCCTCGGAGGCGCTGACGCAGGGCTGTCTTGACCGGATCGGGCGGCTGGACGGGCAGTTGCACAGCTTCTTCACCGTCGCCGCCGAAACTGCGCTGAGCGACGCAAGGGCCGCCGATCAGCAGACCGGGCCGCGCGGCCCGCTGCACGGGCTGCCCATCGGCATCAAGGACCTGATTGATGTAGCGGGCCTGCCTACCACCGCCGGCGCCGCGCACCGGCTGGATCATCTTGCCGCCACGGATGCCCCGGTGGTCGCTGCGCTGCGCCGGGCAGGGGCTGTCATTCTGGGCAAGACGGCGACGGCCGAATATGCCGTGGGCGGCACGGCGCTGGACGGGCCTTTCCCGGCGCCGCGCAACCCCTGGAACCCCGACTGTGACGCGGCCTCATCCTCGAACGGGTCCGCCGTCGCCACCGCCGCCGGACTTTGCGCCGGGGCCGTGGGCACGGAAACCGCCGGCTCCATCCGCGTGCCGGCCGCCTGGTGCGGCGTGGCCGGGCTGGTGCCGACGCAGGCGCTGATTTCCCGCAGGGGGGTGCTGGCCCTGTCGCGCACGGTCGATTGCATCGGCCCGATGGCACGGACCGCCGCCGATTGCGCGCTGCTGCTGCAGGGCATGATCACGGCGGATGCCGCCGACCGCGCCACCCCCGGCTTCCGCCTGCCCGATCCCGGCCGGCCGGGGCGCGGCATCGCCGGCCTGCGCATCGGCATTCCCCGCCATGTCTTCGAGGACGACCCCGATCTTGATCCGCAGGTCCGCGCGGCCTTTGCTGTCACGCTGGACCAGTTGCGCAGCCTTGGCGCGGTGCTGACCGATGTCCGGCTGCCCGGTTATGACGGCTGGGCAGACGCGGCCCGCGCCATCACTTGGCCCGAGGAATATGCCGAACACGGGGCCGAACTGCGCGCCCATCCCGAAAGGCTCGGCAAGGTCGCGCGGTCCCGCCTGCAAGAGGGGCTGCGCTTTACCGCGCCCGATCACGCGCTGGCGCTGCGGGCGCGGCAGGCGGCCATTGCAGCCTTGGGCGAAACCTTTCGCGGCGCCGATCTGCTGGTGCTGCCCACCACCAAGGCCCCGGCGCAGCCCTTCGGGTGGGAGCATCGGCCCGGCGCGCGGGACTGGTCCTATACCCGCGCCTTCAACCTGACCGGCAACCCGGCGCTGACCATCGGCAACGGCCTGTCCGCCGCCGGCCTGCCGCTTGCGGTGCAGTTCATCGGCCGGTGGTTTGATGAGGATCTGGTGCTGGCCGCCGGAGTGGCGGTCGAAGCCCTGGCCCCCGCGCCGCGGCCCCCTTGCTGAACGCCGGCCAGCGCGACCGGGAAAAGTAGACAAAGGCTACATAAAATAGACAAAGAATTGTGTCGATCCGCCATGGATGGCCCGGCTGCGGCATGTGCTTACTGGGGGCAAGGCAAACAAGCCGATGCCGCACTCCGGGGGGTACATGCAAGCGTCTGGCGGTCCGCCCTGCTTTGATCTGGGCAACATGCGCGTTCTGGTGACGGCGGGCGGCAGCGGCATCGGCCGGGCCATGGCCGAAGGCTTTGTTGCGGCAGGCGCGCGGGTTCACGTCACCGACATCGCCGAGACCGCGCTGCACGACACGCTGGCCGCGCTGCCCGCCGTCACCGGCACCCTGGGCGATGCGGCGCGCATCGCCGATGTGGACCGCGTCAGGGCCGATGTTCTGGCAAGGCTTGGCGGGCTGGACATCCTTGTGAACAACGCCGGCATCGCCGGGCCGACCGGGGGCGTCGACAGCTATGATGATGCCGAGGTCGAACAGACGATCCAGGTCAACCTGACCTCGCATTTCTACTTCCTGCGCCGCTTCGTGCCGATGCTGAAGGCCTCGCCCCGCAACCCTTCGATCATCGCGATGAGTTCGGTCGCCGGGCGGCTGGGCTACAGCTACCGCACCCCCTACGCCGCGACGAAATGGGCGATTGTCGGGCTGGTCAAGTCGCTTGCGGCCGAGCTTGGCCCCGATGGCGTGCGCGTCAATGCCATCCTGCCCGGCCCGGTGCAGGGCGAAAGGATGGACCGCGTGATCGCCGACCGCGCACGGGTGACGGGCGTCAGCTTTGAGGAAATGCGCGACGACTATCTGAAAAAGGTGTCGCTGCGGCGCATGGTCGAAGCGGCCGACGTGGCGAACATGGCGCTGTTTCTGGCCTCGGATCTGGCGCGCAACGTCAGCGGGCAGGTGATCGGCGTCGACGGCAACATGGAATATACCAGAGATGGAACGCGCCGCCGTGAAAAGCCGCAAGGTCATCATCACCTGCGCCGTGACGGGCTCGGTCCACACGCCCTCGATGTCGCCGCATCTGGCACTGACGCCCGACCAGATCGCCGAACAGGCGATCGAGGCGGCCCGGGCCGGGGCGGCGGTCCTGCACCTGCACGCCCGCGACCCGGCCGACGGACGCCCGACGCCGGATCCGGCGGTGTTTGACCAGTTCGTGCCGCGCATCACGGCGGCGACGAACGCCATCATCAACATCACCACCGGCGGCAGCGTGTCGATGACGCTGGACGACCGGCTGGCATATCCGCTGCGGGCGGCACCCGACCTGTGTTCGCTGAACATGGGGTCGATGAACTTCGCCTTCCACAAGGCAGGGCGCGGCATCGCCGACTGGAAATACCCGTGGGAGCATGGCCATATCGCCGGGTCCGAGGCGCAGATCTTCCGCAACACCTTCGCCGATATCAAGTCCGTGCTGGCGCGGCTGGGCGATGCCCACGGCACGCGGTTCGAATTCGAATGCTATGACGTGGGCCACCTGCACAACCTGAAGCATTTCGTCGATGAGGGGCTGGTGAAGGGGCCGCTGTTCATCCAGTGCGTTCTGGGCATTCTGGGCGGGCTGAACGCCGACCCGGAAAACCTGTTCCTGATGCGCGCCACCGCCGACCGGCTGTTCGGGCGCGAGAATTACGCCTTCTCGGTTCTGGGGGCGGGGCGCCACCAGATGCCGCTGGTGACCATGGGCGCGATCATGGGCGGCCAGGTGCGGGTGGGGCTGGAAGACAGCCTGTTCCTAGGCCGCGGCCAGCTTGCGCCGAACTGCGCGGCGCAGGTCCTGAAGATCCGCCGCATCCTTGAGGAGCTGTCGCTGGAAATCGCCACCCCCGATGAGGCGCGGGCGATCCTGCAGACCAAGGGCGCAGACCGGGTGCGATTCAATGGCTAGCGGGGCAGGGCGCGGCGGCAGTCTGCTGGAATATGTCGTGATGGCCGTCACGGCGGGGCTGGCGCTGGTCTTTGCGCTGACGGTGCCGGGCTTTGCCACGCTGGGCAATCTTGCCGTCGCGGCCACCAATTCCGCAGCCCTGCTGATCCTGGCCTGCGGGATGGGCGTGGTGGTGATCTCGCGCGGGCTCGACCTGTCGCAGGTGGCGGCGATGGTGGCGGGGGCCGCGACCTTCGGCATCCTGATC
>JACZKR010000435.1 GCA_014859945.1 Paracoccaceae bacterium
CCGCAGCCCCGCGCGCGCATGGTCCAGAAACGCCCGCACCGTCAGCGCCACGCCCGCCCCGTCGATCAGCGCAAGGCCCAGGTTCAGGCTGCGCACTGGCCCGCCCAAGGGCACATGGCACAGCCGCCCGCCATCGGGGGCAATCTCGGACAAGGGGCCGATATTGGCGATGGAGTAGCCAAAGCCGTTGGCCACCATCGACCGCATCACCCCCATGTCGCGCGTGCGTTCAACAATGCGCGGCCGCAGCCCCTCACGCGCGAAGACCTGCAGGAAATAGTCGTTCGAGAAGGGCAGATCCAGCAGCACCATCGGCAGATCGGCCAATTCGGAGGGGCTGACCGTGGCCCGCCCCGCCAGCGGATGATCCGCCGGCAGGATGGCATAGGGCGGAAGCTGGATCAGCGGTTCGAACCGGATATCGGACGGAATATCAAGGTCATAGGTCAGCGCCACGTCCAGTGCGGCATTGCGCAGCCCTTCGAAGATGCCGGTCTGGTCCAGTTCGGACTGATGAAACTCGACCGCCGGATAGCGGTCGATGAAGCCGCGCCGCAGCCGGGGCAAAACCACCTGCGCGAAGGTCTGCAGGCAGCCCACCGACAGCGGCCCCCGCACCTCGCCGGTGATGGCGCCGGCGATGTCGTTCAGCCGCGCCGCCTCGGCCAGAACCGCCCGGGCCTGCGCCACGAACTGCCGACCGCCCTGGGTCAGCGTCAGCCCATGGGCATGTTTGCGCACGAACAGCGCCAGGCCGAACTCGGCCTCCAGCTGGGCGATGGCGGCCGAGATCGAGGGGGATGAGACATTGACCCGGTCCGAAGCGGCGGCGATCGAGCCGGCCTCGCCGACGGCCACAAGATATTCCAGCTGGCGCAGGGTGAAACGCAGGGGCATGGCGACTCCGGGCTTAGGCACAGCCTAACCCCGCCACCCGGCCCGGCAAGGCCTATTCATCGCCCGGCACGCCGTAGGACGGTGCCTGCGTCGGGTCCTCGGCGCGCTGGACATAGGCCGCCATCTGGGGGCGATAGACCTGCCACGCCTCGGCCAGCATGCCGATGGGGTCGTCGGCCCAGTCGATGCGCAAATCGGCCAGCGGCCAGGACAGCCGGTCGGCGATCTTCAGCCCGGCCGAACGCACCGGCCCCGCCTCGCCCCCTGCGGCGAGCGCCGCCTGCAAAGCAGCGATCAGACGGTCGCCCAGATGGCCCGCCGCTGCCTCGAACGCCGCCACCATCTGCGCCGGAATCGTGTTGTCTGCCAGCAGGTTACCGCCCGAAGCACAGTCTTTTCCCCGCGCCTCGCCCCAAAGGCCCAGTACGTTCGTACCGGAATGCACCGCCACCCCTCCGGCCGCGTCCACCACCAGCAATTGCCGGTAGCCAATATGCGCCCGCCCCTCTGTCACCGCCCGCAGCGCCGCCCCGGCCGAAGCGCCGGCCTCCAGCGCGTCCAAGAGCAGCGGCCCAAGGGCGGGGTCGGTCACGTTTTGGCTGGCGACCGCGCCAACCCCGGCGCGGACATGTGAACAACGCGCCGCAACCGCCGGAGAAGACGAGGAAATCACCACGCCGAACTGTCCGGTCTTTGCGCAGCGCGCGACAAGGGAAAAGGTCATCTGGTCCTCATTCTGCTGGCCGCCGGGGGCGCTTCGCCCCCCGGACCCCCCGAGAGTATTTGGAAAGGTGCAAATGGCAGAGGCTTACTTGCATTTGCACCTTTTGAAATACTCCACGGGGGTACGGGGGTGTGAAACCCCCGTCTTTTCCGTGGGTTAGTCAGGGATGACGGCGGTTGCGTCAATCTCGACCAGCCAGTCGGGGCGGGCGAGGGCGACGACGGTCAGGCCGGTGCAGACCGGATGCACGCCTTTGATGTATTCGCCCATGGTGCGGTAGACCGCCTCACGGTGGCGGACATCGGTCAGATAGACCACGAGCTTCACCAGATGTTCCATCCGGCCGCCGGCCTCTTCGATCAACTGCTTGATATTGCTCATGACCTTGTGGGTCTGTGCCACCGGGTCGTGGCTGCCCAGGTTGACGGCGGTATCCAGATCCTGCGGGCAGGCGCCGCGGAACCACAGCGTCGTGCCGCCGCGGGTGGCGACCAGATGGCAGAGGTCGTTGTCGAGGTTCTGTTCGGGGTAGGTGACCTTGGTGTTGAATTTGCGGTAGCGCTTGATGGTCATTTCGGGTTCTTCCTTGCGTCTTTCATCCGTCTTCTTTCCGTCTTCCTTGCGTCTCTACGCGGCGGGGGTGCCGGGGCCGTCATAGGCCAGGTAGCTGCGCTGGATGGCGATGTGGTCGGCGACCAGTTTGGCATCATGCCAGACCCCCCAGATGAAGGAAGAGCCGCGCCGCGTCTGGTAGGGCTGGCCGAGGAAATAGATACCCGGCTCGGCGCCGATGCCGCGCAGGTGGCGGGGGCGGCCGGCCTCGTCCACCGCATTGGTCTTCAGCCAGGAGAAATCGACGGCAAAGCCGGTGGCCCAGATCACGGTGGTGATGCCTTCGGCGGCGAGGTTCAGCGACAGGACCGGATGGGTCATGCAGGCCGGATCGGGAAGGATGTCGCGGGCGGCGGGCTCTTCGGGCAGGGCCAGGCCGTTGCGGGCGACCCAGGCGTCGGCCTCATCCAGCACCGAGAGGTAGTTGGCGTCGCCTTGCGCGATGTTGGCGGCAAGGTCGGGTGCGAAGGTGAGGCTGCCATCGGCGAAGCTTTGGGTGCGGCCCAGAAGGTTCATCCCCTCGGCGGCAAAGCGGCGGAAATCGACGGTGCGGCCGCCACGGGCGCCCGAGACGGCGATGGTGGTGTGTTCGGCGCCCGGTGTCGCCTCGCTGTCCCATTTGTTGAGGACGCCCAGCCACCAGACGAAATCGCGGCCCCGGTAGGCGCGGGGCGGGCGGCCGTGCGGGCCGACCGAGAGCCAGACCTTGCGGCCCGATTGCAAGAGTTCCTCGGCGATCTGCGCGCCGGACGACCCCGCGCCGACCACCAGCACCCCGCCCGGGGGCAGGGCGGCGGGGTTGCGGTAGGCGGTGGAATGCATCTGCGTCAGGCCGGGGGTTTCGGGGATCAGCGCGGGGATGACCGGCTTCTGGAACGGGCCGGTGGCGGCGATGACGCGGGCGGCCTGAATGGTGCCTTCAGAGGTTTCCACCACGAAGCCGGGGCCTGCGGGGTTGCGGGTGACCGAGGTGACCGCGACCCCGGTGCGGACCGGGGCGTTGAATTTCTTTGCGTAATCGACAAAGTAATCGGCCACACCTTCCTTGCCGACAAAGGCGTCGGGGTCGCCGGTGAAGGTCATGCCGGGGAAGCGGTCATGCCAGGCGGGGCCGTTGGCGACGAGGGAATCCCAGCGTTCCGACCGCCAGCGTTCGGCGATGCGGGCGCGTTCAAGGACAAGGTGGGGGATGCCGTTGCGGGTCAGATGCTCGCTGGCGGCAATGCCGGCCTGACCTGCGCCGACGACCAGCGTATCAACCTTTTCGACAGACATCCTGCAGCCCTTTCCCGGTGGTGATGCGGGCAAGGTGCGATAACATGGATTTGGGATAAAGTAATTGCTTCCGCAGGTCGGATTAGGCTTTGGCTAAGTCAAACGGCGGGGTGAGCTAGGCTGGACGGTTGCCAGCCTGGACCACAAGCGCGCGTTGTTCGGGCAGGGCCATGCTGATCAGCAGGGGGCTTTCGGCCTGCAGGCGCTGGAAATCGGCCTTTGAGCCCATGCCCTTCCAGCCCGCCAGAATCAGGCTTTGCGCCACCGCGCCGCCCAGGGTGGTGCCGGGGCCGGGGATGATGAAGTAATCCGGGGCGAATTCATGGGCGGCGCTGCGGATGGCGGCGGTAAAGTCATAGGCCTCGGTCACCTGATGGTCGAGGGTGTAGTCGCGCAAGGCGGCGGCGGTGGCCGTGCCGGGCCACCAGATATGGCCGCGCCCGTCGATCAGCGGCAGTTTTGCGTGGGTGAAAAGGGTTTCGGGCAGGTGGGTGCGGCCCTCGGCGGCGACGGGGGCCTGCAGGGCGGTGTGGAAGGCGGCGTGATTCGACAGGCGCATCGGGAAGCGGCCCTGCGCCGGGGGGACGGCGGCTTCGAAGGCTTTCAGTCCGGCCTCATTGCCCGCCAGCACCAGGAGGCCGCCGAGGTCGATTGACAGCGCAAGGGCGTGGTCGGGGCGGGTGGCGATTTCGGCCACCAGCGCCAGCAGCTGCGCCTTGCGGGCCGGGTCGGGCTGCCAGTCGTCGCCCATATGGGGATAGACGAGTTGCCCGCCTATCAACCGCTCCTGCATCAGGGTGCCCATGGTGTTGACCACGGTAAAGCCGTTGTCGGGGGAAAGGGCACCAGCGCAGGCCAGCGCGGAATACCAGCCCATGGAATTGCCGGTGACGGCGACGAGGTTGATGCCTTTCAGGCTGAGGCGGTCGCCCAGCGTGCAGGCATAGATCAGCGCGCTGGCATTGTCGCCGCGTGAGTGTTTGGCGACGGAATAGCTGGGCGCGGTGTCGAGGGCGGTGAGGGTTTCCTGCCCCAGCGCCTGACGGGCCGCATCGAAGCGCGCCAGCAGGGCGGGGTCCGGGAAGCGGGCAAGGCTGCCCAGTCCGGTCTTGGTGTAGGTGCCGCGGCCGGGGCAGATGAGGACGGCGGTTTTCATTGCACCAGCTCCTTGGCGGCTTGGGTGATCTGCGCCGAAGAGGGCATGGTGGCGGCATAGGCGGGGCCCGTGGCGATGAAGCTGTCTTCGGCGGTCAGGCGGGACAGTTTCGCGGTCGTCGTCTCATGGAAATGCGCCATCAGCGCCTCGGCCACGCCGCCGGAATGGCGGGTTTCATCGACGATCAGGATGTGCTTGCAACCCCTGACGGCTTCGGTCAGCGCCTGCGCGGGCAGGGGCGACAGCCAGCGGGTGTCGATGATGCGGGTCTTGATGCCGGTGGCCTCGATGGCGGGAAGGGCCTGATACGACAGGTAAACCCCGTTGCCGAAGGTGACGATGGCGAGGTCGGTGCCAGTGCCTTCCACGCCGACTTCTCCGAAGGGGATCACCTGTGACGGGTCGGGATAGCGGCGCATCCATGCACCGTCCTTGTCGGAATGCAGGTCGCGCATCGGGTAAAGCGCGATGGGTTCAAGGAAGACCACCAGCCGTTGTTCCTCACGCGCCAGCCGCACGCATTCGCGCAGCATCATCGCGGCATCGGCGCCGTTGGAGGGCACGGCGAGGATGAGGCCCGGAATGTCGCGCAGCACGGCCACCGAGTTGTCATTGTGGAAATGGCCGCCGAAGCCCTTTTGATAGCCAAGGCCTGCGATGCGCAGCACCATCGGGTTGGTATATTGGCCGTTCGAGAAGAAGGGCAGCGTCGCGGCCTCTCCGCGCAACTGGTCCTCGGCGTTGTGCAGATAGGCGAGGAACTGAATCTCGGGCAGCGGAACGAAGCCGTTCTGCGCCATGCCGATGGCAAGGCCGAGGATGGATTGCTCATCCAGCAGCGTGTCGATCATCCGGTCGGGGCCGAAGCGCTGGTGCAGTTTCTGGGTGACGCCATAGACGCCGCCCTTGCGGCCGACATCCTCGCCCATCATCACCAGTTCGCGGTGGGTCAGCATCAGGTCGGTCAGCGCCCAGTTGATCAGGCGGGACATGATCTGCGGTTCGTCCATCGCCTTCAGATCGCCGCCGAAAGCGGTGGCGCGGGCCTCGGGCGCCGGGCCGTTGGTGGGGGCGCAGGGGCGTTTGGGCGGGATCAGGCTGGCCATGAC
>JACZKR010000436.1 GCA_014859945.1 Paracoccaceae bacterium
ATGTAGATCGCCACATTCGCCGTGGTACCCGCCACCCCGCGCAGATCGGGCCAAAGCCCCGCCACCATCTCGACCAGCGCGCCGGCATAGATGTTGGGCGAAGGCCGGTGCATCGCCGCCAGCACCCGGTCGGGCACCACCGAGGGCCCGGGGATGGCAAGATAGGGGCGGCCGTTGGCAAGGGGCATCATGACACTCCTGTCGGGAATGCCACAGGGCTAGCGCCGCACCGTGGCAAGGTCAACGGGCGGCGGAAGGGGGCGCTGCCCCCTCGCCGGCCGGGGCCGGCTTACCCCCGGGATATTTGCAGAGAGAGGATGAAGGACCCTGTTCATCCTCTCTCGGAAAATATCCCGGGGTGAGGGCCGGAACGGCCCGAGGGGCAGCGCCCCTTGGCCCCGCCGGCCACGCGCGCACGGCCCTGCGCCTTGCAACGCCGGGGCTTTGCCGTTATCTCCTGCCGGTCTGACGGAGGCCCCATGTTCGGCACCATCCATGCGAAGCTGAAGGCCTGGCAGAACCGGCTGGGAGAGCGGTTCGGCACCGACATCTCGACGCCCGAAGCCCGCCGCGCCGCCTGGTGGCATTTCCAGTTGTCCGATCACGCCTTCCTGCGCGTCTGGTGGCACAATTTCCACCGCGTGGCGCCGGGGCTTTACCGCGCCAACCAGCCCGACGGCAAAAGGCTGGCCGATTACGCCGCGCTTGGCGTGAAATCGGTCCTGAACCTGCGGGGGCCTTCAGGGCAAAGCTTCTGGCTGTTCGAGCGTGAGGCCTGTCAGGCGCTGGGCCTGCCGCTGCATGATCTGAGCATGTCGGCCCGCAGCCTGCCCACGCCCGAGAAGCTGTTGCAGCTGCATGAGTTGTTCCAGACCCTGCCCCGCCCGATCCTTGTGCATTGCAAATCGGGCGCCGACCGCACCGGCCTTGCCGCCGCGCTGTGGCTGATCTGGATCGAGGGGCGGACGGTGGAAGAGGCGATGGGCCAGCTTTCGCTGCGCTATATCCATCTGTCCTTCGGCAAGACCGGCATCCTTGACCATTTCCTGCGCTACTATGCGCGCGAACGCGACCGCAGCGGCATCGGCCTTTTGGACTGGATCCGCAAAGGCTATGACCCGGCCGAGGTGACGGCCTCTTACGCGCGCTGGCAGGCCGGCGGCAAGGAGGGGGCGTGGTAGGCCCGCGCGAATGGTTCCTGCAGATGCTGCGGCCGCGCCTTGCGGTTCTGGTCGGCGCGGTGCTGCTGATGGCGGTCGAAGGCGCGACGATGGGCGTCTTTTCCTTCCTGATCAAACCCTTGTTCGACTCGGTCTTCGTGGCGAAAGACCCGGCCATGGTGCCGGTGGTGGCGGTCGCGGTGGGGGTGCTGTTCCTGATCCGCGCCGCCTCGGGCTTTGGCCACCGCACCATCATGGCGCGCGCGGCCGAAGGGCTGGCGGCCGATCAGCAGAACGCGCTTCTCGCCCATCTGATGCGGCTGGACCTGCCGTTCTTCCAGAAGAACCCGCCGGGCGCGCTGATAGAACGGGTGCGCGGCGATGCGATTGCCTTCCGCACCCTCTGGCCGCCGATCATGGTGGCGCTGGGGCGCGACGTGGTGGGGCTGATCACTCTTCTGGGGGTGGCCGCCACGATGGACTGGCGCTGGACGCTGATCGCCGTCATCGGCGTGCCGATTCTGGCGCTGCCCCTGTCCACGCTCCACCGCCGGGTGCGCGCCACCGCCCGCACCGCCCGCGCCGCTGCCGGCACGCTGGCGACCCGGCTGGATGAGATTTTCCACGGCCTGACCACCATCCGCCTGACCGGCAGCGAAGAGGCCGAGGCCGCGCGCTACCGTGCCGCCTCGCGCGATTACCTGCAGGCGCAGCTGCGGTCCGAACGCGCCTCGGCCGCCATTCCGGCGCTGATCGACGTGGTGGCGGCGGCGGGCTTTGC
>JACZKR010000437.1 GCA_014859945.1 Paracoccaceae bacterium
TCGATGATGCGGACGCCGGGGCTGGTGCCCTTCTGGCCCGACAGAACCTCGATGAAGCGGCCGGTGAAGCTGCCGGTGACGGCGACGGGCAGATACTTGTCTTCGGGCTGGGGGGCGGCGGGAAGGGCCACCGGCGCGTCGGCGATGCGGGCGTCGATCCCGGCCAGCAGGGCGGCCTTCCATTCCATGCGCTGCAGCTGCCAGACGCCCAAGCCCAGCAGGATGGCGCAGCCCACAACCCCCATCAGGATCGGAAAGATCATCCGGCGCAGCATCGCGGCCTCCAGAATGCGAAACGCGGGCCAGATGGCCCGCGCCCGCAGAAAGTGCAAGGGGTTACTGGCCCCAGACGTAGATCGCGGCGAAGAGGAACAGCCAGACCACGTCCACGAAGTGCCAATACCAGGCGGCGGCTTCGAAGCCGATGTGCTGTTCGGGCGTGAAATGGCCCTTCAGCACGCGGATCATGCAGACGGTCAGGACGATCGTGCCGATGATGACGTGGATGCCGTGGAAGCCGGTCGCCATGAAGAACGACGCGCCATAGATGTTGCCGGCAAAGCCGAAGGCGGCGTGGCTGTATTCATAGGCCTGGAAGTAGGTGAACAAGAGGCCCAGGAGCACGGCCAGGATCAGGCCGTTCTTCAGGTCCTTGCGGTTGTTTTCATGCACCAGCGCGTGGTGGGCCCAGGTCGCCGCACAGCCCGACAGCAGCAGGATCAGCGTGTTGATCAGCGGCAGGTGCCAGGGGTCGAAGGTCTGGATGCCCTCGGGCGGCCAGACGCCATCGACCAGCGGGCTCATCGGCCCCATCGGGTAAAGCGCGTGCTTGAAGAAGGTCCAGAACCAGGCCGAGAAGAACATGACTTCCGACATGATGAACATGATGAAGCCATAGCGCAGGCCGATGCGGACGACCGGGGTATGGTCGCCGGTCTGGCCTTCATGCACCACGTCGGCCCACCAGCCGAACATGACATACAGCACGCCCACCAGCCCGATCAGGCCCATCCACGGACCCGAGCCGTGCATCCACAGCACCGAGCCGAACAGCATGACGAAGGCCGAGACCGCACCGGCCAGCGGCCAGATCGACGGGGGCAGGATGTGGTAATCGTGGTTCTTTGCGTGGGCCATCTGTTCCCTCGTTTCTTTTGTCAGTTCACGGGCTGCACCGGGGCGGGGGCGTCAAGCGCCGCCTGTTCCTCGGGCAACGGGGTTTCGTGGAAGGTGTAGGACAGGGTGATTTCCTGAATCAGGCCGGCTTCGGCATCGTCCACGATCGCGGGATCGACATAGAACGACACCGGCATGATCACCCGTTCGCCGGGTTGCAGCACCTGTTCGGTGAAGCAGAAGCATTCGATCTTGGTGAAATAGCCGCCCGCCAGATCGGGCTGCACGTTGTAGCTGGCCGTGCCGGCGATCACGCGGTCGGTGGGGTTGTAGGCCTCATAGAAGGCCAGACCGTTTTCGCCGATGCGCAGGGTCATGCGGGTCTGCTGGGGGTGGAATTTCCACGGCATCCCGGCTTCAAGTGAGCCGTCGAAGCGGATGGCAATCTCGCGGTCCAGCACGGTGTCCGGGGCGGCCTCGGCCACCGAGGTGGTGCCGGCAAAACCGGTGACGCGGCAGAACCAGTCGTAAAACGGCACGGCGGCGAATGAGAGCGCCCCCATCGTCACGGCCACGCCCACCAGCCAGCCAGCGGTTTTAGCCTGCGGGGTCATTGGCCGGCCTCCGTTCCGTCGGTGGCGGGCGCCATCTCGGGGCGGGTGGTGTGGTCGAAGGCCTGCATCGGGTCGCCCCGCGTCACCTTCACCACGGTCAGCGCGAAGACCAGCACGACAAAGGCCGCCAGCACCAGCCCAAGGCCCAGATTGCGGCCAAAGCGGCGGCGGTGCAGTTCATGGTCGGGGCGGAAGGCCATCAGAACGCCCCCCATGCCCGCAGCGCGGCATCGGCCAGAAGCGCGCAGAAATGCAGGAACAGGTAGTAAAGCGAAAAGCGGAAGACCTGCTTTTCCACCTTGTAGCCATCGGCTTCGGCCTGCGCCTCATCCCGGCGCCAGATGCGCCAGGCGCCCATGAGGAAGCCGGCGTTCAGCACGACCGAGGCCGTCAGATAGACCGGTCCGCCGATCGAGGTCAGCCCCAGCGCCAGCGCAAAGGGCACCAGCGCCAGCGTGTACCACCAGACATGGGCGCGCGTCGCCTTGCGGCCATGGGTTTCGGTCAGCATGGGCACCTTGGCGTCGCCGTAATCCGACTTCATGAACAGCGCCAGCGCCCAGAAATGCGGCGGGGTCCACATGAAGATCAGCATGAACATCAGCCAGGCCTCGACCGAGACGCTGCCGGTGGCCGCCACCCAGCCGATCATCGGCGGGAAGGCCCCTGCGGCGCCGCCGATCACGATGTTCTGCGGCGTCGAACGCTTCAGCCACATCGAATAGACCACGGCATAGAAGAAGATGGTGAAGGCCAGCAGCGCGGCGGCCAGCGCATTGGTGGCCAGTGCCAGCATCACCACCGCGATGCCCGACAGCGCAAGGCCAAGCCCCAGCGCCTCGCCCGGCTGGACGCGGCCCGACGGGATCGGGCGGCCACGGGTGCGGCGCATCACGGCGTCGATATCGGCATCCCACCACATGTTCAGCGCGCCCGAAGCGCCCGCGCCAAGCGCGATGAACAGCACGGCGGCAAAGGCTTCGACCGGATGCAGCGAGACGGGCGCCACCAGAAGCCCGGCCAGCGCCGTGAAGACGACCAGCGACATCACGCGCGGTTTCAGCAACTGCACATAGTCGCCGAAACGCGCTTCGCCGGTGTCATCGAAAGACCGGATATCGGCCATGGGCTTCCCTTGTCAGTCAGGCGGGGGCAGGCCCCCGCCGGTCCCTAAAGCGGCTCAGTTCGAGGCCAGTTCCAGATTGCCGGCCTTCGCGCCCTCGACCCATTTGGCATAGGCCTCTTCCGAGACGACCTTGACGGTGATCGGCATGTAGGCGTGGTCCTTGCCGCAAAGCTCCGAGCATTGACCGAAGTAGATGCCTTCCTTCTCGGCGGTGAACCACAGCTGGGCCAGACGGCCGGGAACGCCGTCCTGCATCACACCGAAGGCGGGCACTTTCCACGAATGGATCACGTCGGCTGCGGTGACCTGCACGACGATGGTCTTGCCGACCGGAATGACGACGGCGGTGTCGGTGGCCAGCAGGAACTGCTCCTTGCTGTAGCCGGCGGCCTTCAGCGCGGCCTCGACCTCGGGCGACATGCGGTTTTCGCCCTGACCGATCATGAAGCTGTCGAAGGCGATGCCTTCATCGGGGTATTCATAGGACCAGAACCACTGGTTGCCGGTGGCCTTGATGGTCACGTCCGCCACCGGAATGGTCTGCTGCTTGAACAGCGCCGGCAGCGAGAACGAGCCGATGAAGACCAGAACCAGCACCGGGATCAGCGTCCATGCGATTTCCAGCGGCGTGTTGTGGGTGAAGCCGCGCGGCGTCGGGTTGGCCCGGCGGTTGTAGCGCACGATGACGTACAGAAGCAGCGCCGTGACGAAAACCGTGATGACCGAGATGATGATCAGGACCGTGTGGTCCAGCCACTGCAGGTCATGCGCCAGTTCGGTCGCTGCGGGCTGAAAGCCGATCCCGTCGGGCTTGGGCTGGCCCACGATTTCCAGCGATTGCGCAAAGGCGCTGCCCGCTGCCAGAGTGCTGAGCCCGAATGCAGCAAGACCGCCGCCATAGTTCGCGTGACGCATGTTCATTTCCCGTTCAGTCCGGCAGCTTGGCGCCGCCTGTTCGGAACTTGCCGAGTTTCGCGGCAGAATCCCGTTGTTTCACCATGATCTGAAATCATATTAGCAAAGACAGAACAAGAGAAACCGTGCGACAAACTGGCGCTGCTTGATCTGGATCAATGCTGCGCATGCGAAAGACCCTGATGAGCGACACCCCCTTCCGCCCTTTCGAAAGCCTTCTGGACGAAGCCACCGCCCTTTCCGTGTTGCGCGCGGCAACCGCCGGCGCCGATGATGGCGAATTGTTTCTGGAACGGAAACGATCTGAAGCGATCGTTCTGGACGACGGCCGCATCAAGACGGCGAGTTATGACGCCTCGGAAGGCTTCGGCCTGCGCGCGGTGCGGGGCGAGGTGGCCGGCTACGCCCATTCGACCGAGATCTCCGAACGCGCCCTGCGCCGCGCCGCAGAAACCGCCCGGCTGGCGGTGGGGGCGGGGGGCGGCGTGCTGGCGGCCCCGCCGCAGGGCACCAACCTGCGGCTTTATGCTGATGCCGACCCGATGGCCGATGCGGCGTTTTCCGGCAAGATCGACCTTCTGAAAGAGATTGATGCCTATGCCCGCGCGCTGGACCCCCGGGTGGTTCAGGTCTCGGCCACGGTCAGCGCCGGGTTGCAGGAGGTGGAAATCCTGCGCCCCGAGGGGTTGCGGCTGCGCGACGTGCGGCCGATGGCGCGGCTGAATGTCAGCGTGATCGTCGAGGACGGCGGCCGGCGCGAGCAGGGCGGCATGGGCGGCGGCGGGCGCTATGGTCTGGCGCGGCTGATGGCGGCGGATCACTGGCAGCCCATGGTGCGCGAGGCGCTGCGGATCGCCGTGGTCAATCTGGGCGCGGTGGCCGCGCCGGCCGGGGTGATGGACGTGGTCCTTGGCCCGGGCTGGCCGGGCATCCTGCTGCATGAAGCCATCGGTCACGGGCTGGAAGGCGATTTTAACCGCAAGAAGACCTCGGCCTTTGCCGGGCTGATGGGCCAGCAGATCGCGGCGCGCGGGGTGACGGTGCTGGATGACGGCACCATCCCCGACCGGCGCGGCTCGATCAGCGTCGATGATGAAGGCACGCCTTCTGCCCGCAACGTTCTGATCGAGGACGGGGTTCTGGTGGGCTACATGCAGGACCGCCAGAATGCCCGGCTGATGGGGGTGGCCCCCACCGGCAACGGACGGCGCGAGAGTTTCGCGCATATCCCGATGCCGCGGATGACCAACACCTACATGCTGGGCGGCAAGGACGATCCGGCGGGCATTCTGGCCAGCCTGAAGGATGGCATCTGGGCCGTGGGCTTCGGCGGCGGGCAGGTGGACATTACCAGCGGCAAGTTCGTCTTCAGCTGCACCGAGGCCTACCGCGTGCGCAACGGCGTGGTGGGTGAGGCGGTAAAGGGCGCGACCCTGATCGGCGACGGCGCCACCGCGCTGAAGGGCATACGCGCCATCGGCAACGACATGGCGCTGGACCCCGGCATCGGCAATTGCGGCAAGTCGGGGCAATGGGTGCCGGTGGGCGTCGGGCAGCCGACGCTGCTGATCGGCGGGCTGACGGTGGGCGGGCAGGCGGCGTGACGCTGGTCTGGTCGGCCCCGAACGGCTTTGCCATCGCCGGCTGGCGGCGCGTCCTGATCGCCGGGGCGGCGGCCTGGCTGGCGCCGGCGGTCTTTGGCCTGCTGGTGCTGGGCGTACTGCGGCTACTGGGGCTGGAGCGGCTGGGCGATACCGGGCTGATCCTGTGGGCGCTGGGGGTGCTGTTCGTCCTGTCGCCGGTTCTCAGCTGGATGGGCCTGGTGGCCGCCGCGCCGCTGGTCGCGGTGCTGATGGACCGCGGCTGGTTCGGCTGGCTGCCCGCCATCGCGCTGGGTATGGCGGTGGGGGCGGCCATCGGGCTTCTGATGGGCAATGATCTGGGCGTGACCTTCGGCGCGGCGATGCTGGGCATCTTCCGCGCCGTGCTGGGCCGCCTGGCGCCCGACGCCTTCCGCGAGGATGCCGATCCTAGCGGTTGAACCGCCCCTTCAGCGCATCGGCAAAGGCGTTGCCGCCGCCCGCACCCTTGGGGGCCGCGCTGGTCGTGCCGCCGGGGCGGGGGCCCTTGGACGGCGGGGCGCCGCGTTCGCGCTGGGCATCCTTGGCCGAAGCCCCGCCGTCCGATTTCATGGTCAGCCCGATGCGCTTGCGGGGCACATCGACCTCGGTCACGCGCACCTTCACCACATCGCCGGCCTTTACCACCTCATGCGGGTCCTTGACGAAGCGGTCGGACAACTGGCTGACATGCACCAGCCCGTCCTGATGCACGCCGATATCGACGAAGGCCCCGAAGGCGGCAACATTGGTCACCGTGCCTTCCAGCACCATGCCGGGCTTCAGATCCTTGATGTCATCGACGCCCTCGGCGAATGTAGCGGTGCGGAAACTGGGGCGGGGGTCGCGGCCGGGCTTTTCCAGTTCGGCCAGAATGTCGCGCACCGTGGGCAGGCCGAAGCGGTCATCGGCGAAGGCGGCCGGGTTCACCTTTTTCAGCGCCGCCGCATCGCCCATCAGGCTGCGGATGTCGCGCCCGCAGGCGGCCACGATCCTGCGCGCCACGTCATAGGCTTCGGGGTGGACAGATGAGGCGTCGAGCGGCTCCTTCCCCCCGGTGATCCGCAGGAAACCCGCGGCCAGCTCGAACGCCTTGGGGCCAAGCCGCGCCACCTTCAGCAACTCGCGGCGGCTGGTGAAGGGGCCGTTGGCATCCCGATGCGCCACGATGGCATCGGCCAGCGACGGCCCCACCCCCGACACCCGCGCCAGCAGCGGCGCCGAGGCGGTGTTCAGGTCAACCCCCACGGCGTTCACCGCGTCTTCCACCACGGCTTCAAGGCTGCGGCCAAGGCGCGACTGGTCCACGTCATGCTGATACTGGCCGACGCCGATCGACTTCGGCTCGATCTTCACCAGTTCGGCCAGCGGGTCCTGCAGGCGCCGGGCGATGCTGACGGCGCCGCGCAGCGACACGTCCAGACCGGGGAATTCGCGCGCCGCCAGTTCGCTGGCCGAATAGACCGAGGCGCCGGCTTCGCTGACGATCACCTTCACCGGCTTTTCGCCCGGCAGATGGGCCAGAAGATCGGCCACCATCTTTTCGGTCTCGCGGCTGGCGGTGCCGTTGCCGATGGCAATCAGCTTCACCCCATGCCGCGCGATCAGTTGCGCCAGCGCCACCTGGGCGCCGCGCAGGTCATTCTTCGGCTGGAACGGATAGACGGTGTCGGTGTCCAGAACCTTGCCCGTGGCATCGACCACCGCCACCTTGACGCCGGTGCGGATGCCCGGGTCCAGCCCCATGGTCGCCTTGCCGCCGGCGGGGGCCGCCAGCAGCAGGTCTTTGAGGTTGCGGGCAAAGACGGCAATCGCCTCGGCCTCGGCGCGGTCGCGCATTTCTCCCATCAGGTCCAGCGTCAGCGAGGTCTTCAGCTTCACCCGCCAGGCCCAGGCGGCGGCCTCACGCAGCCAGCGGTCGCCGGGGCCGGTGCCTTTCGCGTCCAGCTGGGCGGCGCAGGCGCGTTCGGCCGGGCTGTCGCCGCGCGGCGCATCGGCGTCCACCTCAAGGTCCAGCGTCAGGAAGCCCTCTTTCTGGCCGCGCAGCATGGCCAGAACCCGGTGACCGGGCGCGGTGGCCCAGGGTTCGACATGGGCGAAATAGTCGGAAAACTTGGCGCCCGCCGTCTCTTGCCCCTCGATCACGCGGGCGGCCAGACGGCCGGCGTCCTTCATATGGGCGCGCAGGCGGCCCAGCAGGCCCGCGTCTTCCGACAGCGCCTCGGCGATGATGTCGCGGGCGCCTTCAAGGGCGGCCTTCGCATCGGGCACGGCTTCGGACAGATAGCCTGCGGCAAGGCCGGCGGGATCGGCCGCGCGGTCGGCCAGAATGGCATCGGCCAGCGGGCCAAGGCCGTTTTCACGGGCGATCATCGCGCGGGTGCGGCGCTTGGGCTTGTAGGGCAGATAGATGTCTTCGATCTCGGCCTTGGTCACGGCGCGGGCCAAGGACAGGGCCAGCGCGTCGGTCATCTTGCCCTGCTCGGTGATCGAGGCCACCACGGCCGCGCGCCGCGCCTCCATCTCGCGCAGGTAGGTCAGGCGTTCGGACAGGGTGCGCAGCTGCGAATCGTCCAGGCCCCCGGTGACCTCTTTGCGGTAGCGCGCGACGAAGGGCACCGTCGCCCCGCCGTCCAGCAATTCCACCGCCGCTGCCACCTGCCGGGGCTGGGCGCCGATCTCGGTCGCGATGGTCTGGTGGATTCGGGCGCTGTGGTCGGTCATCTGGTCACTCCCTTGGG
>JACZKR010000438.1 GCA_014859945.1 Paracoccaceae bacterium
CCCCGCCGCTATGGCTTTCACGGCACGATCCGCGCGCCATTCCGGCTGGCGAAAGAGGTGACCGAGGCCATGGTGCAGCAGGCCGTCGCCGGCTTGGCCCGCCGTCTGGCACCCGTCCGCATGGCGGGGCTGGGCCTGCACCGGCTGGGCGGCTTTCTGGCCCTGACGCCCGAAGGCGACGATGCCGCGCTGATCGCGCTGGGGGCCGAGGTGGTGCGCGCGCTTGATCCGCTGCGCGCGCCCCTGACCCCGGCCGAGGTCGCGCGCCGCCGCCCGGGCAACCTGACCGAACGCCAGCGCGAGCTTCTGGCGCGCTGGGGGTATCCCTACGTCATGGAGGAATTCCGCTTTCACCTGACGCTGTCCGACGACCTGCCGCCCGATGAGGCGCGCGCACTGGGCGCCGTCGCGGCCGAGTTCTTTGCCCCCGTACTGCCGCAGCCCTTCGCGGTCGAGGATTTGTGCATCTTTGCCGAGGACGGGGCGGGGCTTTTCCATCTGATCGGCCGTCATCCGCTGACCGGCGGCTGAAGCGCGGCCAGAAACCGCGCCACGCCCTGCGCCACGGGGCCGTCATTCACCACTTCGGCCACCTGCAGCCCCTCGGGCACGGCAAAGCTGGCGCGGGCAAGGCGGGCCTCGATATCGGCGCGCGATTCACGCCCCCGGGCCAGAAGCCGCTCCATCAGCACCGTCGCCGGGGCGGTCACGCGGATCACCACCATATCAGGGTAAAGCGCCGCCCCCCGCTCCAGCGCCGCGCGCGAGCCGTTGAACAGCACATCGCGGCCCTGACTGCGCAGGGCCAGCGCCTCGGCCGGGATGCCATAGCTCAGCCCATGGGCCTGCCAGTCCAGCGCGAAAGCGCCCGCCTCGCGCCGGCGGGCGAATTCCTTGGGCGTGACGCCTTCGAAATCCTCACCCCCCGCCGCCTCGGGCCGGGTGATGACGCGGCGCACGATGACCAGCCCCGGCAGCGCATCGCGCGCGGCGGCGATCAGCGTGTCCTTGCCGGCGCCCGACGGCCCGACCACGGCGAAGAGGCGACCCGGGTTCATGCCGCGCGCGCCGGGGCAAAGCCGGTCACATCGACCAGCCGGTCACAAACCCGGGCGCGGGCGCCTTCGTCATGGAAGATGCCCAGAATCGCCGCGCCGCCGGCCTTGGCCTCGGCAATCAGTTGCAGCACCACCTCGCGGTTCATCGCGTCAAGGCTGGCGGTGGGTTCATCCAGCAAAAGCACCGGCCAGGGATGGACGAAACCGCGCGCGATGTTCACCCGCTGCTGCTCGCCGCCCGAAAAGGTGGTGGGCGACAGGTGCCACAGCCGCTCGGGCAGGTTCAGCCGCGCCAGAAGCGCCGCCGCCCGGTCGCGCGCCTGACCGGCCGGCACGCCCAGCGTCAGAAGCGGCTCGGCCACCACGTCGATCGACGGCACGCGCGGCACCACGCGCAGGAACTGGCTGACATAACCCAGCCGGTCGCGGCGCAGCGCGATGATCTCGCGCGGTTCGGCCTGCGCCACGTCCAGCCCCGCCACCATGATCCGCCCCGAGGCGGCCAGGTAGTTGCCCCAGATCATCCGCATCAGGGTGGATTTGCCCGCGCCCGATTGCCCGGTCAGCCCGACGCATTCGCCGCGCCCCACGCTCAGATGGGCGCCGGTCATCACCGGTATCGTGGCGCCGCCCTGATTGTGCAGGGTGAAGGTCTTGGAAAGATTGGAAATCTCGATCATAGCCAGCGTTTCCACCTGAGGAATATGTAAGTGCCCGCCGCCGAGGCCAGCATCAGCCCCAGCGCCATCGGATAGCCCCAGCGCCAGTCCAGTTCCGGCATCAGGGCAAAGTTCATGCCATAGGTGCTGGCAATCAGCGTCGGCGGCAGGAACAGCGCGGCCACGACCGACAGGATCTTGACCGTCTTGTTCTGCACCAGATTGACCATGCCCAGCGTCACATCCGACGCCATCGACAGGCGCGAGCCGAGGTAGTCGCAATGCACCTCAAGCGCCTGAATGTCGCGCATCAGCCCTTTGATATAGGGCTTCAGCTCATCCCCGCCGGGCTTGTCGGGCAGGGCCTGCCCGAAAAAGCTGATCGCGCGCTCGATGGTCAAGAGCGACAGGCGCACCCGGCCGATCAGGTCGCTTTGCCGTGCCACATCGCGCAGGCCGGCCTGAAGTGCCTCATCCGCCGCCCCCGCGCCTTCGGCCAGAATGCGGCCCGTAAGGTCATCCAGCGACCGGCCGGCGCCTTCCAGCAGGTCGGCCAGCCGCCCGATGATCTCTTCCACCAGCGACACAAACAGCCGCCGCGGCCCGCCGCAGCCCGGCCCCACCTTGTCGGCGCGGGTCGGATAGGTTTCGAACGGGCGGGGCGCGTGGTGGCGCACCGTCACCAGCCGGTCGCGCATCAGGATGAAGCTGACAGGCCCCGAGATCGGCACCTTCGATTCCGACAGGCCCGGCAGCACCACTGTCAGGTAATCGGCCCCGTCCTCACGATAAAGCCGGTTCGAGATTTCAATCTCTTCCATGTCCGCCAGCGTCGGCACTTCGACGCCAAGCGCGCGCACCCGATCCACCTGTTCGGGCAGGGGGCGGTAAAGATCGACCCAGATCGCCCCGGCCAGATCGGCGGCCACGGGAAGCTGCGTCAGACGGTTGCCATCGACGGCATAGGCAAAAAGCATGGTCACACCTGCAGGATGGAAGACACCAGCAACTGTGTATAGGCATGCTGCGGATCGTCCAGCACCTGATCGGTCAGACCGGCCTCGACCACGCGCCCCGATTTCATCACCATCAGCCGGTGGGCCAACAGACGCACCACCGCAAGGTCATGGGTAACGATGATCACCGACAGGCCCAGATCGCGCACCAGCCCGCGGATCAGGTCCAGAAGCCGGGCCTGGACGCTGACATCAAGGCCCCCCGTGGGTTCATCCATGAAGACCAGACGCGGCCCGGTGACCAGATTGCGGGCAATCTGCAACCGCTGCTGCATGCCGCCCGAAAAGGCCGAAGGCCGGTCGTCGATGCGGTCGGCCGCAATCTCGACCCGGCCCATCCAGTCGGTCGCGCGGTCGCGGATGGCGCCGTAATGCCGCGCGCCGGTGGCCATCAGCCGCTCTCCCACGTTGCCGCCGGCGCTGACGCCCATGCGCAGCCCGTCGCGCGGGTTCTGGTGGACAAAGGCCCAGTCGGTGCGGGCCAGCCGCCGGCGGTCGGGTTCGGCCATGGTGACGGTATCGGTCAGCCCCGCGGCGGTGCGGAACAGCACCGCGCCCGCATCGGGCCGCTGGTGGCCGGCAAGGCAGGACAGGAGCGTTGACTTGCCCGAGCCGCTTTCGCCGACGATGCCCAGAACCTCGCCGGGGTAAAGATCGAACGACACGTCGGCACAGCCGATGCGCGCGCCATAGGTGCGGGTCAGGCCGCGGACGGACAGCAGCGGGCCGGTCATTTCACCACCTCGGCGCGCTGGCCGGCGTGGCCCCCCACCCC
>JACZKR010000439.1 GCA_014859945.1 Paracoccaceae bacterium
GCCCGGCCTGGCTGCCCCACACCGGCCGGGGAAGCGGGGGTTTCACACCCCCGCACCCCCGTGGGATATTTGTCGAGAGAGGATGGGGGTCAGGCGCCGCGTTGCAGGACGCCGATCCGGTCGGACAGGGTGACATCGCCATCCTGAACCACGGCGCAGAGGATGCCGCGCAGGCGCAGTTCGGGGTGGCCGGGCAGGGTGATCCAGTCTTTCGCGGCTTGTCCGTAGCGGGCTTTCCACTTGACGCAGCCGTCGTTGAACTCACCCGAGACGCGCAGGATGGCGGTGCCGGCCGAAATCAGGCTGCCTACCGGCAGGTTGGCCAGCGAGCAGTCGAGGTCGGCCACGATGGTATCGCCGGGGTGGGGCGCGCCGCTGCGGTCGCGCCAGACAAGGTCCAGCACGCGGGTGGGCAGGATTGACACCTGAATGTCGGGATGCGGGCTGCCGTCGGGCAGGCGCAGCCAGGGCGCGGTCAGCCAGCGTTCGCCGGGCACGCCTTCGGCCACGGTCAGGCGCAGGCTTTCGGGAAAGCGGCGCTGGTTGAAGCCGGGGCGGAAGCACAGCGACTGCACCGGTGCGGCGGTTTTCGGCGCGGCCAGGACGAAGGGCAGGGCGGCGGCGAGTTCTTCGGCGGTGACGGGATCAGAGGGCATTCAGAAGCTCCGCCGTGGGCCAGCCGTCGGCGGGCAGGCCAAGGCGGGCCTGTTCCTTCTGAACCGCCGTGCGGGTCAGCGCGCCAAGGATGCCGTCGATCTTGCCGACGTCATGGCCACGGGCGGCCAGCCGTTCCTGCAGCGCGGTCATCTGATCGGCCGAAAGCGCGGGGTCGGGATTGCCGGCGCGGTAGGGCTCGGCCCCCTCCAGCCGGGTGGCGAAATAGGCGGCGGTGGTGACATAGACGAAGCTCTTGTTCCACTCGAACAGCACCTTGAAATTCGGATAGGCGAGGAAGGCCGGCCCCTTGCGCCCCTGCGGCAGAAGAAGCGAAGCGGGCAGGTCGGGCAGATTGCCGGCGCGCGGCTGCACCCCCATCGCCGCCCAGTCGCCGGCCGGGCGTTCGGTTTCCAGCCCCGACAGCGACCAGTCGAGTGTTTCGGGCAGGATGACCTCTTGCAGCCAGGGTTCGCCGGCGCGCCAGCCATGGTGGCGCAGCATGTTGGCGCCCGACAGCAGCGCATCGGGGGCCGAGGTTTTCAGGGTGATCAGCCCGTCACCATCGCCGTCGATGCCTTTTTCGAGGATGTCCTTGGGCAGCATCTGGACCATGCCGATCTCACCGGCCCAGGCGCCGGTGGTGGTGGCGGGGTCGAAATCATGCAGGCCGGTCAGGGCGACGGCGGCGATGACCTGGGGCTGGAAGATCTCGGGCCGGCGGCAGTCATGCGCCAGGGTGAGCAGGGCGTTGCGGGTGTTGAAGTCGCCCTGCACCGCGCCGAAATCGGTCTCGAACGCCCAGAAAGCCAGAAGAATCCCGCGTGAGACGCCGAATTCCGTCTCGGCCCGGCCAAAGACGGCATCCCATTTCGTCGCGTTCGCGGCGCCGTTCTGGATGCGGCTTTTCGAGATCAGGCTTTGGCTGAAATCAAGGAAGGTCTTGCGGAAGACGCCTTGCGAGCGGTCGGCCTTCAGCACCTTCGGGTCTTGCCGGGCGCCGGCGAAGAAGGTGGCGATGGCATCTTCGGGGGCGCCGGCCTGACGCGCTTCGGCGGCGATGTCGTTCAGGAAATCGCCCCAGTCGCCGCCGCAGGGCGCGGCAAGGGCGGGGCTGGCAAGCATCAGGAAGGCAAGGGGGGCAAGGCGCATGGGTCACTCCGGTTTGGCGGCAGGTTAGGGCAGGCCGGGGGCCAAGGGAATGACCCGCGGCACCGGGCGGCGCGGGACCGCCGTTCAGACCAGCGGGACCAGCGCCGTCAGGGCCAGCATCGCGCCCCAGCTGCGCCAGAGCGCCGCGACCGTGCGGTCGATGTCGTCTGGGCCAAGGTCATGCCGCCCCTCGGGCCAGACCCAGGGGTAGTCAGTCAGCCGCCCGTGATAGCTGCGGGGGCCCGAAATGGCGACATCCAGCGCCACGGCCATCGCCGCCTCGGGCCAGCCGGCATTGGGCGAACGGTGCAGCGGCGCATCGCGCAGGATGGGGCGCGGATCGGTCAGCCCGTGGCTGAGCGCGATCAGAACGGCCGAAAGCCGCGCGGGCACCAGGTTCAGGAGGTCGTCGAAGCGCGCCGCCGCCCAGCCGAATTCGCGGTGGCGGGGCGTCAGATGGCCGATCATGCTGTCGGCGGTGTTGGTGATCTTGTACAGCAGCAGCCCCGGCAGGCCGCCCAGCAGGAACCAGAAGGCCGGGGCGATGACTCCGTCGGAAAAGTTCTCGGCGGCGCTTTCGATGGCGGACCGCGCGACGCCCGGACGGTCCAGCACGGCGGTATCACGGCCGACGATCATCGCCACCGTGCGCTGCCCGTCGCCCAGCGAAAGCCGCAGCGCATCGCCCACCGCCTGCACATGCTGGACAAGGCTGCGCTGGGCCAGCAGCACGGCGGCAAACAGCACCTGCCAGAGCGGGCCGAAGGGCAGCGCGGCGATGGCCAGCCCCAGTGCGATGGCCCCCAGCGCCAGCCCCACCATGACCAGAACGCCCTTCAGGCGCCGCCCCTCTCCGCTGTTGAAACGGCGGTCGAGCGCGGCGATCAGCCGGCCCATCAGCACGGCCGGATGGGGCAGCCTGTCCCAGATCGCGCGGGGTTCGCCGAAGAGGGCGTCGAGAATCAGGGCGGGCAGCAGGAGAAGGGCGGTCATCACGGGTCCGGTCGGGCTGGGGCTGGCTGGGGCCGGCGCAGTGAAAGCCGATCCGCAGGGGCTTGGCAACCGGGGGTGACTGCCCGGATTTGCGGCAAAGCTGCAACATCCGCATAACAAATCCGCAACATTCATGCGTTAACATGGCTTTGCCCGGTTTCGGCGCGACACTGGGCAGGTGGAGGCGATCATGCTGGAATTCCTGCCGAAAGATGTCAGCGAAGGGTTGCGCGCGGCGCAGTTGAACAAGGCCAAGCGCCGGTCGCGCCTGCGGGTGCGGGTGGGCGCGGCGGAGTATCCGGTGTTGCGGCTGTGGATCGACGGGCTGGCGCTGGAGGCTTCGGCCATCGGCCATCTGCGCGGGCTGGTCGATGTGTATGACGGCGCCCGCCATGTGCTGCAGTGCCTGATCATCGCATCCGAGATTGACGGCGATGAACTGGTCTGCGGCTTCAAGCGCGCCACGGCCGTCAGCGAAAAGGCACCGCTGGACTATTTCCGCGATGAAAATCTGCCGGTGGGCTATCTGCCCCGGGCCTGAGGCGGCGCGCTTGACCTTCGCCGGGGCCAAGGCCAAACGTTACGGATGCCCGCCCCGCGCAAGAAGAAATCCGAAGAGCCCGCCGCGCCCGTGCCGCAACCCGGCCGGCCGCGCCGCATCGGGCGCTGGTTTCTGCGCGGGCTGGCGGGACTTGGCGCCTTCTACGCGCTGCTGATCCTGCTGTTCAGCTTCCTGCCGCCGCCGATCAACCTGTATCAGCTGGGCGAATCCTGGCGCCTTGGCGGGATTGAGAAGGACTGGGTCGGCTGGGACGAGATTGCGCCGGTGATGGGCCGGTCGGTGGTGGCGGCAGAGGATGCGAACTTCTGCCTGCACTGGGGCTTTGACATGGTGGCGATCCGCACGGCGATCGAGGCGGGCAGCAACCGGGGGGCCTCAACGCTCAGCCAGCAGACGGTGAAGAACGTCTTCCTGTGGCATGGCCGCAGCTGGCTGCGCAAGGCGATGGAGGCGGCGCTGACCCCGGCGGTCGAGCTGATCTGGTCGAAGCAGCGCATCCTTGAGGTCTATATGAACGTGGCCGAGTTCGATGAGGGCGTCTTCGGCGTGCAGGCGGCGGCGCAGCATTACTTTGGCGTCGATGCGCGCGACCTGACGGCGACGCAGGCGGCGCGGCTGGCCGCCGTGCTTCCTGACCCCAAGGGGCGCGATGCGGCGAAGCCTTCGGATTTCGTGCGCAAGCGGACGCGGGCCATCATCTCGGGCGCCGAAACCATCGCCGCCGATGGCAGGGCGGGCTGTTTCGAGTAGAATGGGCGCGGTTCCCGGGCCGGGGACCGCCCAGACCCCGGCGGAAGGATTGATCCCGGGCGGGGCGCCCGCTATCAGGACAGCGCCCATACAAGAGATTGCACATGATCCGGCTTTATCATTTTCCGTTGTCGCCGTTCTGCCGCAAGGTCCGGCTGACGCTTGCGGAGAAGAAGCTTGAGGTCGAGCTGATCGAGGAACGCTACTGGGAGCCGAGCCCCGATTTCCTGCGCCGCAACCCGGCGGGCAAGGTGCCGGTGCTGCGCATCGACAACCGGGTGATGAGCGAAAGCCAAGCGATCTGCGAGTATCTGGACGAAACCCAGCCGGGGCCGGCGCTGATGCCGCGCGACCCGGATGCGCGCTATGAGGTGCGGCGGCTGTGTTCGTGGTTCGACGACAAGTTCCACGACGAGGTGACGTCAAAGCTGTTGTACGAGCGGGTCCACAAGAAGGTGATGAAGCAGGGCTACCCGGATTCGAAGAACGTCAAATCCGGCGCCGGGCGGATCAAATATCACCTCGACTATCTGGGCTGGCTTCTGGACCAGCGGCGCTGGCTGGCGGGCAATGAGATGACGCTGGCCGATTTCACCGCCGCCGCGCATCTGTCGAGCCTGGACTACATCTCGGACGTGGACTGGAACCGCTCGGCCACGGTGCGGGACTGGTATGCCAAGATCAAGTCGCGGCCGTCGTTCCGCACGCTTCTGGCCGATCAGGTGCCGGGCTTTCCGCCGCCCGCCCATTACGCCGATCTGGATTTCTAGGCGGCTGACGCCTTTCTGTTACATTGGCGACATATCGCAGGGCACGGGAACGGGCCTGCGGGAAAGCCATGGTCAGGGAAGACGACATGTTTCCGGCGCTGGAGCCGGGGCTGGATTGCGAGACGGCCTTCCGCCGGATCGCTTTGCGCACGGCGGCCGAGATTGACGCGGGGCTGGCGCTGTTCTTTGGCTCCGAAGGCCATGCCGGGCCGCACAAGAGCCGTGTGGCGCTGCGCCGGCTGACGGCGGCGCTGGACGGGTTTGAGCCGGTGCTGCGCCGCAAGGTCAGGCAGGGCCTGCGGGCCGAGGCCAAGCGCATCTTCCGCAAGCTGGGCGAACAGCGCGATTCTGATGTCTATCTGGCCGGGCTGGGTGCCGCGCGGCAAAGCAAGGCGGCGCTGGCGCGCAATGCGGCGCTGCGTGAGCGGCTGCGCGACGATCTGCGGGCGCGCAAGGCGGTGGCCTTCGCGCCGCGGCTGCAGAGTCTGGCCGAAAGCGGCGAGATCTTCCGCCGCGGGGCGGGGGCGCTGGCGCTGCGGCAGGGGCCGGCGGATGATCTGGCGGCCGAGGCGCTGGAGATTGCCTGGCAGGATTGCCTTGCCCACGGGACCGACCTTGCCGAAATGAAGGATGAGGCCCGCCACGATCTGCGCAAGGCGGTGAAGGACCTGCGCTACCTGTCCGAGTTCTTCGCGCCGCTGTGGCCTGGGGTGGATGCCGCCCCGGTTCTGGCGCGCATGGCTGCGCTTCAGGACGCGCTGGGCACGCTGACCGATCTGCGGGCGGCCGAGGTGCTGCGCAAGGGCCGGGCCGATGCGGCGGCGCGGCAAAATGCTGCACGGGCGCTGAAAGACGCGGGCCAACTGTGGCAGGCGCTGTGCGCGGCGCCGGTCTGGTGGCCGGAGAGGGACGCGAATCGCCCTTGGGATGTGCCCTTGGGCGTGGTGGCTGAGGGGACGGTAAAGGGCTGATCGGCCGGGGTCTGCGCCTAGCCAGACGCATGGCGCGGCGGATTTCAGCGCAAGCTTGGCCAAATGCCGCATATTTGGTCATCGGCGCTGCGGAAATCGTTGCATGCTGCGTTGCGGCATCTTACACAAGTCACACAGGATTGTTTCCGGTAGCGTAAGAGTGCGCGGACCATATGCCGTTTCCCGCTTCAAGAGATAGCGCATGACCCTCTTCATTGCCCTTGCCATTGCCCTGGCAGTCAGTGCGCTGATCTCGGTCCTGATCGTGGTCACCCGCCGGTTTCATGGCCGCTTCACCTATGACAGCCATATCGGTGTGCAGAAGCTGCACCGTTGCCCGACGCCGCGCGTTGGCAGCCTTGCCATTCTGGGCGGCGCGATGGCGGGCGGTGCGGTGCTGGCCGGTCAGGCGCAGGCCGATCTGTGGTATCTGCTGGCGGCGGCGGTGCCGGCCATGGTCGTGGGCTTCCTTGAGGATGTGACCAAGCGCGTCGGCGTGAAGATGCGGCTGGTGGCGACCTTTGTCTCGGGGCTGATGTTCTGTCTGCTGAGCGGCTATTACATCCACCGGGTCGATATTCCGGGCGCGGACCTGTTGCTGTCGGTGCCGCTGTTCGCGGTCCTGTTCACCACCTTTGCGGTGGCGGGCATCGCCCATGCCATCAACATCATCGACGGGGTGAACGGGCTTTCAGCCGGGACGGCGCTGGTCATTCTGGGCGGCTTTGCCATGGTGGCCTCGCAGACCGGCGACGGGGCGATGCTGGGCGTCTGCGTGGTGATGGCAGGTGCGATCGGCGGCTTCTTCCTGCTGAACTTCCCGGCGGGCCGGCTGTTCATGGGCGATGCCGGGGCCTATCTGATCGGGCTGACGCTGGCCGGGATCGCGGTGGCGCTGCCCCTGCGCAACGCCGAACTGTCGCCGCTGATCGGGCTGCTGGCGCTGGCTTATCCGGTGGTGGAAACCCTGATCTCGGCCCTGCGGCGGACCCTGCGCGCTGACACCAGCCCCAGCCAGGCCGACCGGCTGCATCTGCACAGCCTGTTCTACCGCAGCCGGGCGCGGCAACTGGCGAATTATCTGGGCGAACCGCGGCTGCGCGCGCCGCTGACCAGCATGGCGATGTGGCTTCTGGTGATGCTGTCGGTCTGGCTGATGGTGATCGGCGCCGAAAGCAGCAGCGTAATCCTTCTGGGGCTGGCCTTGGTGGCGATGGTCTATCTGGCGATCTACCGCCGGGTGGCGCTGTTGCGCCCGCGCGATACGCGCGAGCGCCAGGTGGCCTGACCTTCCGGCCTATCCGTGCTTGATCATCACATGGCGGACGACCGTGTAATCTTCCAGCGCATAGGCCGACATGTCCTTGCCATAGCCGGACTGTTTCAGCCCGCCATGCGGCATCTCGTTCACCAGCATGAAATGGGTGTTGATCCAGGTGCAGCCATAGCGCAGCCGCGCCGCCGTGGCCATGGCGCGGCCCACGTCGCGGGTCCAGACGCTTGAGGCAAGGCCGTAGTCGCTGTCATTGGCCCAGCCGACCGCCTGATCGACGTCGTCAAAGCGGGTGACCGAGACGACGGGGCCAAAGACCTCTCGCCGGACGATTTCGTCATCCTGAAGGGCGCCGGCGACCACGGTGGGGCGGTAGTAATAGCCCTGATCCATCACCTCGCCGCCGGTCGTCACCTCGATATGGTTCAGCTCTCGCGCGCGGTTGACGAAGCTGGCCACCCGGTCGCGCTGGCGCTGGCTGATCAGCGGGCCGATTTCGTTGGTGGTGTCATCCTCGGCGGCAAGGGTGATCGAGGCGGCAGCGGCGGTCAGGTCGGCCACCAGATTGTCGTAAACCTTGCGGCCGGCATAGACGCGGCAGGCGGCGGTGCAGTCCTGCCCGGCGTTGTAGAAGGAAAACGCCCGCAGCCCTTCCACCACGGCGCCGATATCGGCATCGTCAAAGACCACCACGGGCGCCTTGCCGCCCAGTTCCAGATGGGTGCGCTTCACGGTTTTCGCCGCGGCGTCCAGCATCTTGCGGCCGGTGGCGACATCGCCGGTCAGGCTGATCATGTCCACCAGCGGGTGGTTGATCAGGTAGTTCCCCACGGTCTGGCCGCGGCCGGTGATGACGTTGACCACGCCTTCGGGCAGTTCTTCCGCCAGGATGCGCGCCATTTTCAGCGCGGTCAGCGGCGTCTGTTCGCTGGGTTTGAAGACCACGGTATTGCCGCCGCCGATGGCGGGGCCAAGTTTCCACGCCATCATCATCAGCGGATAGTTCCACGGCGCGATCTGGGCGATCACGCCCACCGGATCGCGGCGGATCATGCTGGTATGACCGGAAAGATATTCACCCGCCACCGCGCCATGCTGGCAGCGGACGGCGCCGGCGAAGAAGCGGTAGCAATCGACGATCGCCGGAATCTCATCCCCCCGGGCGGCGTTGATCGGCTTGCCGCAGTTCAGCGCCTCAAGGGCGGCAAAGGCATCGGCCTCGGCCTCGATCCGGTCGGCGATGCGCAGAAGCGCGGCCGAGCGTTCGGCGGGGGTAGTGCGGCTCCAGCCTTCGAAGGCCTTGCGGGCAGCGGCGACGGCGCGGTCCACTTGCGCGGTCGAGGCTTCGGGCACGTCCAGGATCAGCCCGCCGGTGCGCGGGTTCAGGATGGCTTCGGCGGCTTCCTGTCCGGCCTCGAAGGCGGAACCGATCAGAAGCTGGGTCTGGATGGTCATGGGTTTCTCCCTTATTTGCCCGAACCGGCCAGCTCCTGGCCGTTCCGGGTCAGGTAGTAGGCAATCAGGATCGGCAGGAAGGTGGCGGCAAAGACCACCATGGCGACGACATTGGTGACCGGGCGCTGGCGCGGGCGGATCAGTTCCTCAAGCATCCAGATCGGCAGGGTGGCCTGTTGCCCGGCGGTGAAGGTGGTGACGATCACCTCATCAAACGACAGGGCGAAGGCCAGCATGCCGCCGGCCAGAAGGGCGGTGCCAAGGTTTGGCAGCAGCACATAGCGGAAGGTCTGGAAGGCATTGGCGCCAAGGTCGGCCGAAGCCTCCATCACCCCGCCCGAGAGGCGGCGGAAGCGGGCAACGGCGTTGTTGTAGACGATGACGATGCAGAAGGTGGCGTGGCCCAGGATGATGGTCCAGGTCGAGAAGGGGATATCCATGATCCCGAAGGCCGACCGCAGGGCGATGCCGGTGATGACGCCGGGCAGTGCGATGGGCAGAAGAACCAGAAGGCTGATCTGCTCGCGTCCGAAGAAGCGGGCGCGCGACATGGCGGCGGCCACCAGCGTGCCCAGGATCATCGCCAGCACCGTCGCCACCGCCGCGACCTGCAGCGACAGCAACAGCGCATCCCAGATGTCGGGGCGGCTCCAGGCCACGGCGAACCATTGGGTGGTCAGGCCGGGGGGCGGGAAGGCGTAGGTGCGTTCCTCGGTGGTGAAGGCGTAAAGGAAGATCAGAAGGATCGGCAGGTGCAGGAAAGCCAGCCCCGCCACGGCGGCGATGCGCAGGCCAAGCGAGGCGCGGTCAGAGTGCATCGAAAGCCCCCGCGCGGCGTGCCAGCGTCAGATAGACCAGCATGATCAGGATGGGCACCACGGCAAAGGCCGCGGCCAGCGGGATGTTTCCGGCGGTGCCCTGCAGCTGGTAAACCGCCATGCCGATGAAATTGGCCGAATTGCCGACGATCTGCGGAATGATGTAGTCGCCCATGGTCAGCGAGAAGGTGAAGATCGACCCGGCGATCACCCCCGGCAGCGCAAGGGGCAGGATCACGGTGCGGAAGGTCTGCGCCCGGGTTGCGCCCAGATCCTGCGAGGCTTCCAGCATCGAGGTGGGCACCCGCTCCAGCGCGGCCTGCATCGGCAGGATCATGTAGGGCAGCCAGACATAGGTGAAGACCAGGAACATGCCGACATAGCTGGTGGACAGCGAATTGCCCCCGATGACCGGCAGCGCAAGGATGGCGTTCAGGATGCCCGAGGTATGGGTGCTTTCGGCCGCCCAGGTGATGATGCCTTCCTTGGCCAGGATCAGCTTCCAGGCATAGACCTTGACCAGATAGCTGGACCACAGCGGCAGCATCACCCCCAGATAGAACAGCGCCTTCAGCCGGCCCCGGGCAAAGCGGGCGGCGTAATAGGCGATGGGAAAGGCGATGACGGCGCAGCCCAGCGTGACGGCGGCAGACATCAGAAGCGTGCGCAGGATCACGTCATAATTCGACGGGCGCAGCAGCTCGGCATAGGTCTTGAGCGTGAATTCCGGCACGACCATGCCCGAGAATTCATCAATCGAGTAGAAGCTTTGCAGCAGAAGGGCGGCCAGAGAGCCCAGATAAACCACGCCCAGCCACAGCAGGGGCGGCGTCAGCAACAGGCCCAGCAGCAGCCGGGGGTGGCGCCAGAAGGCTGCGGTCAGCCGGTCGGCCGGACCGCGGGCCGGGAAGATGGCCTCGCGGCTCATGCGGCATCGCCCATGACATGCAGGGCAGCCGGATCGAAGGCGATCGACAGCGCGGCGCCGGGTTCGGGCAGAGGCTGACCGGCGGGCAGAAGGGCGGCCACTTCGGTGCCGCCCAGGTCCAGCACCACGCGGGTGCCGGAACCCAGATAGCGCAGCGCGGTCACGGTGCCGGTGACCGGGCCCGAGGCCGCAAGGCGGGTGTTTTCGGGCCGCAGGCTGGCCCATTGCGCGGGCCCGCCCAAGGCGCGCGTCAGATCGGGGGGCAGCACGTTCGACGAGCCGACGAAATCGGCGACGAAACGGGTGGCTGGGCGGTCATAGATCTCGGCCGGGGTGCCGATCTGGGCGATGCGGCCTTCGTTGAAGACGGCAAGGCTGTCGGCCATCGACAGCGCCTCATGCTGGTCATGGGTGACGAAGATGAAGGTGATGCCAAGGCGGTGTTGCAGGGCTTTCAACTCGTCCTGCATCGCCTCGCGCAGTTTCAGGTCAAGGGCCCCCAGCGGTTCGTCCAGCAGCAGGACGCGCGGTTCGTTCACCAGCGCCCGGGCCAGCGCGACGCGCTGCCGTTGGCCGCCGGAAAGCTGCGCCGGCTTGCGGTCGCCGTAGCCGTCCAGCTTGACCAGCGCCAGCATTTCTTCGGCGCGGGCAAGGCGGGCGGCGCGGCCCATGCCCTTGACCATCAGCCCGTAGGCAACGTTGTCGCGCACGTTCATGTGGGGAAACAGCGCGTAATCCTGAAAAACCGTGTTCACGTTGCGCAGATGCGGCGGCGTGGCCGAGACATCTTCGCCAAAGATGCGGATCGCGCCGCCGGTGGGCGTTTCAAAGCCCGAGATCAGCCGCAGGCAGGTGGTCTTGCCCGAACCCGACGGGCCCAGCATGGCGAAGAAGGCGCCTTCGGCAATGGTCAGGTCAACGGAGTCCACGGCCTTGACCGGACCGAAATGGCGCGAGACGGACTGGAATTCGACGGCGGCGGTCATGGGAACCTTTTGGGAAATGGCGTGCTGCGGCACCCCCCACCCCATCCCTCCCCCACGAGGGGGGAGGGAGGCGCGGAAGCCGGGCGTTGCGGCGGTTGGACGGAAGGGGGCTTAGCGCCCGCCGATCACGCCGATGTAGTCGGACACCCAGCGGTAGTAGGGCACGCAGGCGCCTTCACCCTGCGAGCAGTTGGCAGTGGGGGTGGTCCAGAAGCGGATCTTGTCGAAGTCGTCCATGCCGTTCGCCGTGCAGCCCTCGGCGGTCAGCATGCCGCGGCCATCGGTGCAGGCGGCGGGAACGCTGGGGTTGGCGCCGAACCAGACGGCCAGATCGGATTGCAGGTTCGAGGCCAGCGAATGCTCCATCCACTTGTAGGCGCAGGTCGGGTGCTTGGAATCGACATGCATCATCGTGGTATCGGCCCAGCCGGTGGCGCCTTCCTGCGGGATGGTCGAGGCGATGGGCAGCCCTTCGGATTTCAGCAGGTTCACCTGGAACGGCCAGGACCCCGAAGCGACGACGCCTTCGTTCTTGAAGTCGTCCATCTGGATGAAGGCATCGTGCCAGTAGCGGCCGACCAGCGCGCGCTGTCCGCGCAGAAGGTCCAGCGCCGCCTTGTACTGATCTTCGTTCAGTTCATAGGGCGAGGTGATGCCGAGGTCGGGCTTGTGGAACATCAGATATTGCGCGGCATCGGCAATATGGATCGGGCCGTCATAGGCCTGCACCCGGCCTTCGTTCGACTTGCCGTCGGGCAGGTCCATCTTTTCGAAGACCACGTTCCACGAGGTGGGCGCCTCTTTGAAGACCTCGGTGTTGTACATCAGCACGTTCGGCCCCCACATGTAGGGGGTGCCGTAATGCACGCCGTCCACCGTGTGCCAGGGGGCGTTCTTCAGCCGTTCGTCCACCGCGCTCCACGACGGGATCAGGTCGGTGTTGATGGGCTGCACCCGGCCGCCGGCGATGAGGCGCAGGCTGGCGTCGCCCGAGGCGGTGACAAGGTCGAACCCGCCTTCGTTCATCAGGGCGACCATTTCGTCCGAGGTGTTGGCGGTTTTCACCGAAACCTTGCAGCCGGTGTCGGCTTCGAACTTCGTCACCCAGTCGAAGGCCTTGTCGGTCTCGCCGCGCTCGATATAGCCGGCCCAGGCGACGATGGACACTTCGCCTTCGCCTTCCCCCAGCGCCGTGACCTGCGACAGCGCCGGCGTGATCCCGGTCAGGATGGCAAGGGCGGTGGTGCCCCAAAGCTTTGTGGTCTTCATTCCGCAATCTCCCTGAGTTCATGCGCGGACCATCTCCGCGCAGCCGGGTTCCCGGTCATGCGTGAAGCGTAGGAGAGTCGCGAAGTTTCGCAATAACAAAACAAGGAAAGCATCTATCGGAAAATCCGATGGCTTGGGGCGCGCCAAAGCCGCCCTAGCGGCCCGGCATGGTATCCTGCGCCGAACGGATGAAGTTCAGCGCCGGCGCGGAAAGCGGCGCCCCCCGGCGCCAGGCCAGGCCGACCTGAACCGAAGGCAGGTCGCCCGAGACATCGCGGATGCCGATGCGGTCGCCTTCCAGTGACCAGGGGCGGTAGACAAGGCTGGGCAGGATGGCCAGCCCCGCCCCGGTGGCGACAAGGCTGCGCACGGCCTCGACGCTGCGGGTGCGGAAGGCGATCTGCGGTTTTACCGCCAGCGCGGCCATCAGGCGGCGGGTGGATTCCTCGATTTCATCCACCATCAGCTGGATCAGCGGCTGACCGGCCAGTTCATCCAGCGCGATGGATTCCTGATCGCCCAGCGGATGGCCCAAGGGCAGCCACAGCCGGTAGGGCGACACCAGCAACGTTTCGACATGCATCGCCATGCGGTCCTTGACGGACGAGGTCAGAAGCACGGCCACATCCAGTTCTCCGCCGATCAGCAGGTGCTGCAGGTAGTCGCCGTTATCCTCGATCACGTTCAGTTCCACCTGCGGGAAAGCACGGCGGAAGCGTTGCAGGATGTCGGACAGCACATAGCCCGCGACAAGGCTGGTGACCCCCAGCGAAAGCCGCCCCGTCACCGGCGCCTCATCGCGAAAGGCGGTGCGGGCGGTGGCGACATCGGCCAGAATCTGGCGGGCATGACGCAGGAAGGCGGTGCCCTTCTGGGTGATCAGCAACCCGCGCGCCTGCCGGTCGAACAAGAGGACGCCCAGATCATCCTCAAGCGCGCGGATCGCCTCGGTCACCGAGGATTGCGAGATCGACAGCGCCCGCGCCGCCCCCGAGACCGAGCCGGCTTCGGCGGCGGCCACGAAGAACTGCAGCTGGCGCAGGGTGAAGGCCATCTCAGCCGCGGGCTTCGGCCAGAAGGGCGGGGCGGGCGGATGCGATCAGCGCGCTGTAGGCCGCCAGCCGGTCGGGGGAGAAATGGCCCGGGCCGGCCAGCAGGTTGACCGTCAGCCGCACCACACCGGCATCGTCCCAGACCGGGAAGTTGGCGGCCGAGCCAAGGCCCATCGAGGTGATCAGCGCATGGTCGAAGAAATGCGCCTCAAACTCGGCCGGGGTGTTGGCGACGAAGGTGTTCTTGCCCTCGATGCAGTGGATGAACCACGCATCGCGGGTCTGCGGCTTGGTGCCCTGAAGGGGGTACTCTACGGGATGCGAGGTATAGGCCCGCCAGACCAGCGCGCGGTCAGGGTCAAGCACGGTGACGGTGAACAGGATGGTGCCGTGGGCGGCGCAGGCGTGATGCAGGTCGGACTGGGCGGACATGGGGGCCTCCTTTCCGGCCATCCGACCATGCGGCGGTGGGGGCCGCAAGGGGCGCTGTGGCGGCTTGCCGCAGCGGCGGCGGGAACGGCCCGCAGTGGCGTAACAAAGGAAATGCTTTGATGGAGTTCAAGATGACCCTGCGTTCCTGGGCGACGCCCCTTGTGATCGCCACCTTTGCCGTGTCGGGCGTGACCGGCATTCTGATGTTCCTGCATGCCGACAGCGGGCTGAACAAGCTGGCGCATGAATGGATCGGGCTGGCGATGGTGGCGGCGGTGCTCGCGCATCTGGTGCTGAACTGGCGGGCCTTCACCACCTATTTCCGCCGCCCCCTGGCGCAGGTGATCATGGCGGCGGGGCTGGGGGTGCTGGGC